>NZ_JAYGHW010000072.1:0-35384 GCF_034932185.1 Spirulina sp. CCNP1310
GGTTTTTTCGGCGGCGCTTGATTCGACCAAATCCTTTTGCCATGAGCTTTTCTCCCTGAGTCTTCCTCCTCTAGCCTCTCACATTTTTCCCTGGGGGCTCAGTTTTTTCTTTTTTTCGATGTGCCCTGTATTTTAATCACCTCTAGATAGTCGTGATGTTACTTGTTTTACACTTTGATTCACTTTTTTGTAATCGCGATAAATTCCATACCCCGTTTTAACAACTTTAACGGTTGTTTTAGGGTGCTGGATAATCGCCTTGCTAATCTGCGGAGCATGAGTCACAGTTTCCTTAATCACCCTTTTTTCAATTGCCTGAGTTAAATTCTTCTGCATCGGCCGGTGTTGTTCTGTTTCTGAACCATTCTGAGGCAGCCAAGGAATACCTATCAACAAGATATTGATTGACAGCAAAACAGATGTGAACCAAGCAATTATTTGATGATATTTCATGTTATTTACAACCCAATCACAAATAAACTTTCCTTGAGCGATCGCGCCAAATCTTTAGAGATGGGCAACCGATCAATTTCCTTGAGCAACGCCGATCGCCCCTCCCGTTGAGAGCGGTATTGATAGATATTCAGCAACAACTGCTCAATGCCCACCTTCGCCAGCGCATCCGTGATCAAACCCGTGACCCCCAATAGCGCAATTCCCCCCAACATCCCCCCCGGCCCCAGAAACGCCAACGCCGCCGTAATCGCTGCCGCCCCCGCTAAACCCGTCGTCGCCATCGTCACCACCAGGATGATCCCCGGCAAACCCAGAGCCGCCACCTTGCGAACCACCTCATCCATACCGCCAACCTCCAAAACACTGGATATCAACCCGACCCTAGCCCCTCCTCCTAGAAACCCTATCCATCAGCTTGAACCGCAAATTCGCCACCGTCAAGCCAGAAAAAGTCGGAAAAAGACGGAATTCGCCCCAATTTTATAAAGAAATTATGATCATTTTTCCAAAAAGTCGGATTTTAGCGGAAAATGACGACAAAATTTCAACCTGTAGGTTAATTCAAGTATGGATTGGCAAGAAATATTGCACCGCATTGACCACATCGTCAATCAACAAACCGGCAAACACCTCTCCGACCTCCAAGCCGCCATCCTCAAAGGGGTGCTCAAGGGTCAACGGTATGCCAGCATCGCCCAGGACTACGGCTGCACCACCGGCCACATCAAAGACACCAGCTACAAACTCTGGAAAATTCTCTCCCTCGCCCTCGGCGAACCCATCCACAAAACCAACATTCGCGCCACCCTCGAACGCCAAGCCCTCAATCTCACCAATCCCTCACCGAAATAAGAGCGATCGCACCACGCTAAAATAGTAGTACGATCCTTAACTCAGCCATTGAACCCTCTGCTTTTCCATGCAACTCAAAGACCAATTACAACAACAACGAACTGAAATCTTAGCCATTGCCCAACAGCATGGCGCGTTTAATGTGCGCGTTTTTGGCTCAGTAGCACGGGGGGAAGAACAGGAAAATAGTGATATTGATTTTTTAATTGATTATGATTTAGCAAAAATATCTTCTTGGTTTCCTGTCGGCCTGATTCAAGACCTAGAAAAACTCTTAAATCGTAAGGTTGATGTTGTCACTAGCAAATCATTACACTATTTCATCCGTGATAAAATCCTTAAAGAAGCCATCAAATTATGAACCCCTTTGCTCAAGAACGCCTCCTCTTTACCCCCCAAACCCCCGATGATCGCGCCATTCCGATGATCTTTGCCTTCCCCAATACCTACACCGTGGGCATTACTAGCTTGGGGTATCAGGTCGTTTGGGCCACCTTTGCGATGCGGCGGGATGTGGATGTGCGGCGGCTGTTTTTGGATGTGCAAGAACCCCTACCCCCTACACCGGAATTGGTGGGGTTTTCCCTCAGTTGGGAACTGGATTATGGCAATATTTTGACGATTTTGGAACAGTTGAATATTCCCCTCCATGCCACAGAACGCGATCGCCACCATCCTCTGATCTTCGGCGGCGGCCCCGTCCTCACCGCCAATCCTGAACCTTTTGCAGACTTTTTTGATGTGGTGTTATTGGGGGATGGGGAGGCCATTTTAGACCCCTTTATTGCCGCCTATCAGGAAGTACGGGGGGCGAATCGCTCCCAACAATTGCGCCATCTTGCCCAAGTGCCAGGGCTATACGTTCCCAGTTTGTATCGCGTCGAATATGCAGAGATCACGGGGGCGATCGCCACCATTGAACCCCTCGATGCAGACATACCCCCCCACATCACCAAACAAACCCACCGCAGCAATACGCTCCTCGCCTCCACCGTGGTAACAGAACAAGCCGCTTGGGAAAATATCTATATGGTGGAAGTGGTGCGCAGTTGCCCCGAAATGTGCCGCTTTTGCCTGGCTAGTTATCTGACGCTCCCCTTTCGCACCGCAGACTTAAACGCTTCCTTGATTCCCGCCATTGAGCGGGGGCTAAAGGTGACGCGCCGCTTGGGCTTGTTGGGGGCCTCGGTGACGCAACACCCGGAATTTTTCGACCTGATCGCCTATCTCAACCGGCCGGATTATGCAGATGTGCGCGTTAGTATTGCATCCATGCGCACGAATACCGTTACTGTCGAACTGGCGCAACTATTAGCGGCCCGCGATACCCGCTCGATCACGATCGCCGTGGAAAGTGGCTCAGAACGATTGCGGGGGATCATTAACAAAAAGTTGAGTAATGCAGAGATCCAAACCTGCGCCGCCAATGCTGCCGCTGGCGGGTTAAAGGCGATTAAACTCTATGGCATGGTGGGATTACCAGGGGAACAGCCGGAAGATTTAGAGGCAACGTTAGCCATGGCTCAGGCGTTGAAAAAAACTGCGCCAAAACTGCGCTTTACCCTCGGTTGTAGCACGTTTGTCCCCAAGGGCCACACCCCCTTTCAATGGTATGGCGTGGATCGCAATGCCGAAAAACGCTTGAAAGCATTACAAAAGGGATTGCGATCGCAAGGATGGGATTTTCGCCCGGAAAGTTATAACTGGTCGGTGATTCAGGCTTTAATTTCCAGGGGCGATCGCCGCATCACGCCTTTATTAGAATTAACCCGCAACTATGGCGATTCCCTCGGCAGTTATAAACGGGCCTTTAAAACCCTCAAGGGGCAACTCCCCCCCCTCGATTATTATGTTCATGACCATTGGGATCACGATCAAGTTTTGCCCTGGCAACATCTCCAGGGGCCGCTCCCGGTGGGAACATTAAAACAACATCTCGCCACCGCCGAGGCACTATTTTAACCAGTTATCCACGAATTTTGTGAGGGCGAAAAATTTTTCGCCCCTACATCGTTAAATGGTAATGGGTTAGCTTTGTTTAGCCATAATGAGCAATCAGATCGGCCACCCAGCCGAGGGCGGCGGAGGTGCTGCGAAATTGGCCGGGGAATTGGCTTTGGAGATGGGTGGCGATCGCCCCCAACGTTTCCCCCCGTTCTAAATCGGCAAACACCCATTGCGCCATCCGTCCCCTGGGGGAAAGACCAGGGGCGTAGTCGCTGCGGCGGGTGGCGAAGGCGGCGGGATTGAGGGGTTGGCTTTGGAAGGTGGATTGTTTGAACGTGAGGGTTTCGGCTTGTTGTTGGATCGTGGTGTGCCATTGCCATACATATTCGCCATGGATCAAATTAGCTTGGAGATGCACCGTGAGGCGATCGCCCTTCCCCAACACCACCGGCCTGGGCCAAGGGAAAAACCCCTGACCATAAACCAAGGGCGTTTCCCCCGGCCGATTACTAAAACCAATTCCCCCCCACAATGTTGTTTCAAACCATAGCCCCAAACCGTGACAGAGGCTTTCCGCTTCGATTTCCCAAGCGAGATCCCCTTGCACATGGGGAGAGGCGATCGCACCATAATCTAACGTGGCCCATGATTGCGCCTCCCCTAAACAAGCCTCTGGGGGAATCAGTACCTTGCGCCATTGGTGCGTGATGTAGGGTTGGGCGGCGGCAAAATCAAAACCTTGGGGTTGGGATTGCCAAGGCGTTGTGTAGTGGGTGGCGTAGATTTCCGGTAAATGTACCAACGTGGCCCACAGGCGATCCTGCTGAGGAATCAGCACCCCCCCAGTCGCCAGCAACCGTTCCCGCACATCAATAATCGTCGGGATATGCTGACCAAACAGCGGCAACACCCCCCGCAGATCCGAAACAATCACATCCATTTTTTCCGGGAACGTTAACTGCGTAATATCCCCCTGTTGGAGGTGAATGATCTCACTATAACCGTTGGCTTTAACGAGGGTTTTGGCGATCGCCACCACCGGATCGAGATCCACCCCATAGACCCGCCGCGCCCCACACCGTGCCGCAATCAAGGCATGAATCCCCGTACCCGTGCCAATATCGAGGGCGATCGCCCCCGGCTGCACCGTCGCCATTAACGCCGCCTCATAGGCCGCCATCCGCCCTTGATCCGCTACCATCTTGCCGTAGCCAAACAAGTTATACATCCCCATCCACCTCCTAACCTTGGGGCTATTGTCCCCCATCGCCTCTAAAATTCCCAAGGATTCCTGACGGGGCCGATGAAGGGAATCAAGAAACGCTAGGCTAGAGAAAGTTTTTGCAAGTTAGAGAAGTCATGAAACGTCGCAGCCGCCCGGCCTACGATCGCCCCCCAGAACGTTATGATCGCCCTGCTGCACCCCGTAACCCAGGGGGCGGCGGCCCTTTTAAGTCCTTCAACTATGGGACGGCGGCCTTATTAGGAGGGGTGTTTGTCTTGGGCTTGGGGGCAGGGATGGCCTTAAGCCTGTCCCCCGGCGATAACATTGCTAACGTCGCTTCGCGGGAAGTGATTGATCGCAGCGCCCCCAATGCCGATATTTGTCTGCAATATGGGGCCAGTGCGATCGTCACCGATATGCGCGTCTTTGTCACCCTCAACCCCTTCAATGTCTACGTCACCCAACCAACCATGGAACCCGGTTGTGTGTTACGGCGCAATAACTGGTCACTGTTGCAGCAACGCAAACTTGTCACCAATGAGCAGGTCAATGATTGTAAAAATCGCATGAACACCTTCGGGTTTACAGGAACGCTGGAAAGTGCGAATCCGAAAATCACCTGTATTTATCAAAACAATGCAGCGGGGAACCTGTTCTTAAACCGCCCTGGCATGGTGGATGCGCCTCAGGAGAGGGAGAATTGTTAGGAGGAGGGGGGAGTGGGGAGTGGGAAGGGGGGAGTTGGAAGTGGGAAGTGGGAAGTGGGGAGTGGGAAGTGGGGAGTGGGAAGTGGGAAGTGGGAAGTGGGGAGTAGGGGCGTTGGCGTAAGCCTGCCGGAGGCACAAAAATCTTTCGCCATTACACCACCTAGCGCTTCGCTCTATCCCCTCTCTGCTTCCTTTTAGAGATTTTTAACCCAGACCAGGGGCGAACTTTCCCCATTCCCCGTACAATCGAAAGGGCATAATTTTGGAGCGATCGCCCTTGGCTGCCCCTCTCCCCTGCATCGGTTGGCGTGAATATTTGGCTCTTCCCGATCTGGGCATTGATTCGATCAAAGCTAAGATCGATACAGGGGCGCGATCCTCGGCGCTCCATGCCTTTGAGATTCAGGGGGGGGAAGAAAATGGCCTGGCGATCGTTCAATTTAAAGTACATCCCCAACAGCGCTCCACCCGCCTCACCATCACCACCCAAGCCCCCCTATGGGAAGAGCGCACCGTCAAAAATTCCGGCGGCCATGCCCAACTCCGGCCCGTGATCCGCACCACAATCACCCTCGGCGGCCAAACCTGGCCCATTGACCTCACCCTCACCCGGCGGGATGCCATGGGGTTTCGGCTCCTCTTGGGCCGTGAGGCTATTCGCCATCGCTTTTGGGTGGATCCGGGACGCTCCTACCTCCAATCTGTACGGCCCCCCAAACAGAACCCCAGCCTCACCCCTCACCCTTGATCCCTTCATTTATTGCCTGCCCGCCATGGCCATGAAAATCGCAATTTTGTCTCAGGATGCCTCTCTCTATTCCACCCGTCGCCTCCGGGAAGCGGCGGAGGAAAAGGGCCATGATGTGCGGGTGATCAATTACCTGCGCTGTTATATGAATATCACCTCCCACAATCCAACCATCGTCTATAACGGCAAGACGCTGGAAAATTTCGACGCGGTGATCCCCCGGATTGGGGCATCGCGGACATTTTACGGCACGGCGGTGGTGCGGCAGTTTGAGGTGATGGGCGTGTTTAGTGCTAATGAATCCCAGGCCATTTCGCGATCGCGCGATAAACTGCGCTGTTTACAAATTTTGGCCCGGGAGGGGATTGGTTTACCCGTAACGGGGTTTGCCCATGCGACGGAAGATATTGATGGCTTAATTGATACCGTCGGCGGTGCGCCCTTGGTGATTAAGTTGTTGGAGGGAACCCAAGGGTTAGGGGTGGTGTTGGCGGAAACGAAACCGGCGGCGCGATCAGTGATCGAGGCCTTTCGGGGGTTAGAAGCGAATATTTTGGTGCAGGAATATATCAGTGAGGCGAAGGGGGCGGATCTGCGCTGTTTTGTCGTCGGCGGTAAGGTGGTGGCGGCAATGAAAAGGCAAGGCCCCCCTGGGGAGTTTCGCTCCAACCTCCATCGCGGCGGCTCGGCCACGGGCGTTAAGCTCACGCCGGAGGAACGGAGTACAGCGGTGCGATCGGCGAAAGCGATGGGGCTACGGGTGGCGGGGGTGGATTTGTTGCGATCTAATCATGGCCCGGTGGTGATGGAGGTGAATTCTTCCCCCGGTTTGGAGGGGATTGAACGATCTACGGGGGTGAATGTGGCGGGTAAAATCATTGATTTTATTAGCAAGAATGCCAAACCCGGCAGCGGGCGCGATCGCATTCAGTATTAGCCTTTTCCCTCGTCGATGGTCCTTCCTTCTTTAGAGCATTCCTAGGCATTGGCAACGGCGGTAGGGGCGAAAAATTTTTCGCCCTCTGGATCGTCGTGAGCGGGCAACCCTAAAGAATTGCTGCGATTTTTTCAGGGGGATCAGGGTTGTGGTTCAAGATGGGATCAGACCCTCGATTCCCAACGCTCCTATGCTCGAACATGATGTGATCATTGTCGGTGGTGGCTTGGCCGGTTGCCGCGCCGCCCTCGAAATTAAACGGACTAACCCTAGCTTTAACGTCGCCCTCGTCGCCAAAACTCACCCGATCCGCTCCCACTCCGTCGCCGCTCAGGGGGGGATTGCCGCCAGCTTGCAAAACGTCGATCCTGAAGATAGTTGGGAGAGCCACGCCTTTGATACGGTTAAGGGTTCCGATTATTTAGCAGATCAGGATGCGGTGGAATTCCTCACCCGTGAGGCTCCGGATGTGATTATTGAGCTAGAGCATTTGGGCGTATTGTTTTCGCGGCTCCCCAGTGGACAGATTGCTCAACGGGCCTTTGGCGGCCATAGCCATAAACGCGCCTGCTATGCGGCGGATAAGACCGGCCATGCGATGTTGCACGAATTGGTGAGCAACCTGCGATCGCACGGCGTGATCCTCTATGAAGAATGGTACGTTTTAGAACTGATCGCAGCGGATCATGTGGCGCAAGGGGTGGTGATGTACAACATCCTCAATGGTCGGCTGGAGGTGGTGCGGGCTAAGGTCGTGATGTTTGCAACGGGGGGCTATGGCCGGGTCTTTAACACCACATCCAATGATTACGCCTCGACGGGGGATGGTTTGGCCATGTGTGCAAGGGCGGGGTTGCCCCTCGAAGATATGGAGTTTGTCCAGTTTCACCCCACGGGCCTTTATCCGGTGGGGGTGTTGATTTCAGAAGCGGTGCGCGGCGAGGGGGCTTATCTGCGCAATAGTGAGGGCGATCGCTTTATGGCCCACTATGCCCCCAACCAAATGGAATTGGCCCCCCGCGATATCACCTCCCGCGCCATCACCCTCGAAATTCGCGCCGGTCGGGGCATTCACCGCGATGGCACAGCGGGGGGGCCATTTATCCATCTGGATTTGCGCCACATGGGGAAAGAAAAAATTATGAGCCGCGTTCCCTTTTGCTGGGAAGAAGCCCATCGCCTTTTGGGGATTGATGCGGTGGAAGAGCCGATGCCGGTACGGCCCACAGCCCACTATTCCATGGGGGGGATTCCGGTGAATACCTCCGGCCAGGTGCGCCGCAGTGGGGAGCAGGTCGTAGAAGGATTTTTTGCGGCGGGGGAATGTGCCTGTGTATCGGTGCATGGGGCCAATCGCTTGGGGAGTAATTCCCTGTTGGAATGTGTGGTGTATGGCCGGCGGACGGGGGGGGCGATCGCCCAATCCCTCCCCAGCCGCAAATTACCCGACTTCGACAGCGCCCCATGGATCAACCGCGCCCGCCAACGGTTGCAAGCCTGGCTCCAACAAACGGGAGATCTTCGCATCCATGACCTGCGCCAACGGTTTCAGGACTGCATGAGCGAGCATTGTGGTGTATTTCGTAATGCGGCAACAATGAAAGCTGGGTTAGATCGCCTCCAAACCTTGAAAGGAGAATTAAGCCGGATTCAGTTGGGCGATCGCACCCTCGGTTGGAATACCGAACTGATCGAAGCGTTAGAGCTGGAAAACCTGATGATTGTCGGGGAAGTGATCCTCACCTCCGCCCTCCACCGTGAAGAAAGTCGCGGCGCTCACTCACGGGAAGATTTCCCCCAACGGGATGATCAACGATTCCTCCAGCATACCCTCGCCTACTATTCCCCCCAAGGTATTGATCTGGTCTATATGCCCGTGGTAATTAACCGTTTTGAACCCAAGGAGCGCAAATATTAGAGATTTTTTTGCAAAATCCGCATCAATAATGTAGGGGCGTTGGCGTAAGCCTGCTGGAGGCACAAAAATTTTTCGCCCCCAAGCCCATCAATATTTACAACCGGATTTACACCGGATTTAACCTCTGCGACGTTGAGCAAACCATTGGGACAGTTGAGCGCGGCAGGCAGCCGCCTCGATGCCCGCTAGCACGGGGAGGCGATGGTTTGAACAGGAATGATCCGGCAGATTTAACAAACTCCGTATCGTACCCGTTTTGGGGTCATCCGTACCATAAACCAACAAGCCTAGGCGGGCTTGGAGGATCGCCCCCGTACACATTGGGCAAGGCTCCAACGTGACATAAAGCGTACAATCCTCTAGCCGCCAAGTTTGCAGCCTTTGGCTAGCGGCTTGAATAACAAGGATTTCAGCGTGGGCTGTGGGATTGCGATCGCGCTCCTTCCGATTGCCCCCCTGGGCGATCAACTGCCCCATCCCATCCACCACCACCGCCCCCACCGGCACATCCCCCGCCGCCCCTGCCTGTTCCGCTTCCCCTAGGGCGCACCGCATCCAATGGCAATGGCGATCGTAGACTTTCGGGGTCAGGGTTTGGAGATTAAACGTCATGGGCAAACAACCAAAAAAGCTAGAGTTTTTGTACTCTAGCCTAAAGTTTGAATTAAATCTGTGAGGAGCTTCGATGGAAGTCGGTTAACATAGTCCCCCGTATCAATGACGGGGGATTCTGGGTTCAGACAGCAATTGCGGGCGTAGCCCGTCTTATTCCACCTCGCCCAATGGACAATGCCTTGCCCATACGGTTTAGGAAGAATTACTGAGCCGGTTTATCGGTTTCTCCTTCAGTAGGAGCAGCTTCGGTTTCAGTTTCGGTTTCAGTGCCGGTCATGCCTTCGCTTTCTGTCTCAGCAGGAGCAGCTTCGGTTTCAGTTTCGGTTTCAGTGCCGGTCATGCCTTCGCTTTCTGTTTCGGCAGGAGCATCAGTTGGAGTAGCTTCGGTTTCGGTTTCCATTTCTTCGGTGGGTGCAGCTTCAGTCTCAGGGGCTTCCGGTGCAGCACAGCCTACAAAGCCGATACCAAACGTGGCGACAAGGATAAGGGTGAGTAAGGATTTAACTTTCATCTTGATCTCCTTCGAGTAATGATTAGGATGTTTTTGGAACACAAACACTTAAAAAACGACACATAACTTAGCGGACTGCGGAGCAGTGCCTCGGTTGATTGTGTTGCTGAACACAACGACTGTGTATCGAAAGACACTATAGCAAATCCCATTCCATTGTTACGGGAATTTTTAGTCACAATTGATAAGAATACTTAAACAATCTTAAAGATAGGTGGGCAGTCAACCCTCGCTCCTGAGTGGATGGCGGTTGAGCTGAACCCTAGTCCAAGTGAGTCATTGCGTCCTTTCCCCTCGTGAGGGAGTAGGGGTTAGGACGGAGGCGATCGCCCCAACCTAGACGACGCTCCCCCCAGGGAAATTTCCCCCATGCCCTAACGCTTGAATTTTGCAAAGCCAGAACTGGCCTCAATTTCAGCAAAAATGAGCCACTTTTATTTCATCAAATTTTGCAATCATCCCTTAAGGGGGGATTAAGGGGAGGTTAAACCGTCGTTGTCACCATGGCCGCCAAAAGCTGATCCGCCGTGACCGCAAAGGGCAAATGGTGCAGATCCGAATCCGGGTGACAGGCCAGGGCCGCCCCTTGACGGAATTGGGCTAAAGGTACATCCCCCAACCCCAGATCCTCCAAACTTTGGGGCAAACCGAGGCGATCATAAAACTGGAGCAACTGTTGGCGGGAGCTTTGGGCGAGTTGATTATTTTGCAATTGCTCCTCTAAACGCAACTGCACCAAAATTCCATAGGCCACTTTTTCGCCATGGAGGGCATCATGGGCGGCGGGGATATGGGTAAGGCCATTGTGGACAGCATGGGCTGCTACCGTGCGGCATTGCGCCCCCCCTAAACCGCCAATTACCCCCGCCAGCAACACCGTACCATCCACCACCTCACACCAATCGGGGCCGCCGGGTTGAGCGAGGGCCGCCTCGGATTTTTGCAGCAAAATATCTCGCAAAATTCGCGCCTGCTGTACCGCTGCGATGATCAGCGTTTGGGGGGATGTGCCGCTGCTGACCGAAGCTTCATACCATTTGGCGATCGCATCTCCAATTCCCGCCACCAACGTCCGAGGGGGAGCCGTGAGGATCACGTCATAGTCCAAAATCAAAGCGTTGGGGCATTGGGGCAAAGGCACATCGTATTGAAAGGCCCCCGCTTCGGAGTAGATATTGGAAAGAGCCGTCCAAGCGGCACAGGTGGCCCCGGAGGTGGGTAACGTGATGATCGGCAATTGGCATTGATGGGCGAGGAGCTTGGCCGTATCCAATGCTTTACCACCACCTACGCCAATAATCAGATCCCCCTGATGGCGGTTCACCGTTTCCCGCAGTTGGGTGAGGGCGGTTTCGCTGCAATCGGGGTGATAGGTGGCGGTGGTGAAGGCTAAATCTACCCCTTTGAGCGTGGGGAAGAGGGCGGATTCAATGGCGGCCAGGGTGCGATCGCCCCCCACCACCACCGGCCGCGCCCCCCACTGCTGAAAAATCGCCCCCGATTGGGCGATCGCCCCCCAACCCCGCACCACCTGGGCCGGAGCAATAGCGAGGGTCGTCGTAGCGGTGCGCGTGGTGGTCAAAGGGGGAGAATTAACCATGGTTGGGGGAGAAATGTTGTTTCTTTTAAAGATACAAAATTTTCAGCGTGCGAGATAGCCGATTAAATCCCAGGGCTATGGTCGTATCCTTGCAGGTGACGATCCAAAGACCAGATGAAAATACGACAACTTGGCGTTTTTCTGACCATCTTTTCCCATTCTTTGATGATCGATAAATCTGCGATTCCTGCCCCCTCCTTGGCTTTCTCAGGAAAGTCACTCAACCATTCCCCAACTTCTTCCATATTCGGCAGTTGCATCACTTGCCAAGGGGCTTCGCCGTTAATGGCTTTCCGGACTTCTTCAGTGAATAGTTGAGCAAATCGACGACGGTTGCCACCATCGCTGAGTTGAGCGATATGATTACCCGTTTCATAAATGACAGCCATCGGTAGAAGAAAACTGGTATCCTTCTGAATGAATTTTGCTAATTGCTGCATGACTTGATTACGTTCACTATTCCGATGGGGAATATTCAGCACATTGCAGAATATCGAAGTATCAACAATTGCCACCCCTTTCATTCTCCGGTTGCTCCCACCGCAGCAAGATTAGCAAGCCACTCCATCGCTTTCTGCTTTTTCTGATCTGTTCCCGGATGTTGTTTCACAAACCGCTCTAACAGTCCACGGGTCATCAAATGCCCCACGGAACCTTGAGCAATCAGTTCCGGATAGTCGGGAATATCTTGCAATCTGATTAACTGACTGGAGCCATCTCGAGGACTGCGATAGCAAAAGACTGTTTCTGGAATCGCCTCATCGGGCAGGGCATCGAGAAGGGCGGGATTATGGCTACTAATTAAGACCCGTAGATCCCGATCTTTGGCAATCTTTGTAATTCGCGCTAATAAATCCGCCACTCTACTAGGGTGTACACCATTATCAATTTCTTCAATCACCACTAAACTTTGCTCCGGTGCAGAAAGCATCACCGCCGCAATGGCAAGCACACGCAAAGTTCCATCTGAAAGCAGGGAAGCATCATAAGTTCTTGATACGCCCCCAAAGGTTTCAACCAACTGCAACATCACTTCATCACGGGGGGTTTCGATGAATTTGATATCTTCAATATCTTGCTCAGGTAGACTTTGAATAAAATCCAGAACCAACCTTTTAAGATCGGGATTAAGACATAAGTTATAAATTACACCTGACAAATTAGTACCATGCTTTTGCAGAATTTGATCAGCTTTATGACCATAGGATCGCATTAAAATCGGTTCAGGCTCAAGAAATATGATATTGCTTAAATAACGAACATAGTTTTCTGCAATTTTTGGAATAGTTTCGCGACTTTTTGTATTTTCTGGACGAAAACGAATCTCACTTAAAAGCTGTGTAAAAATTGCCATCTGACTACTACAGACAATGCTAGGTTTTTTACCTCCTCTGGCAAAATTATGATAAGCAACAAATAAATCACTTCCCGCTCCTTGGGGTGCGCTCGTAATTTCGTAAAGGGGAACGGCTGAAGTTTGACTGGTGATTTTTTCCTGGATCACATGGAGATCACGATCTTCCTCCAGACTGAACTCAATGGATAATTTTTGCCATTCTGGCTCTGTTGTGACACAAGCAATACCAAAAGTTTTTGAGCCTTGATATCCTAGATCTTGTAGTTCTCCTCGCAAAACTTGATCTTGCGGATACAAGCTGGCCAAGAAGCTCAATCGTTCCCCTGTGGCTATTCTGGCGAGTAAGTGTAACGCTTCAATCACATTACTTTTGCCAGAAGCATTGGCTCCGATGAGAACCGTTAATCGACCCAGCTTTAAAGAGCCGGATCGATAACTTTTGAAATTTCTCAATTCAATTTGAGTTAACATCTGATCGGTTCCACGGCAATTTTTAGGGAGGGGCGAAAAATTTTTGTGCCTCCGGCAGGCTTACGCCAACGCCCCTACAACAATTTTTAACTTGCCTCTTTGGCCGGAGCCGGGGGCAATTGGGCAAAATTGTCTTCATAGACCTTCACCGCCACCTCATTCCCATTGGCTTTTGTGGCCTCACCCAGATAGAGCGGGATCGAGAGGCCCGGTTCTGGGTGGATCACTGCCCGCGCCCGTACCATCACCCGTTCACCGCCACGACCAAAGGGGGCGAGGTCTAACGCCGCCTGTTCTAGGGTGGCCTCAAGCTCCGAGGGTGTCACCGTCGGGGGAACCACCACGACAACGTGGGCCGCTGCGTCGTCATAAACGAGTTTATAGCGCACCGATCCCGTCACTTTTGTGTAATTAAACAGGCCCAAACTTACGCCCAAGGCTCCGACGGTTAACACAATCGTAAAGGCCGTTGCCCCAAACAGGCGGAAACGGATCCCCCATTTCAAGAAAAAGGCGAGGACGGTGAGGAGGAAAAAGAGGAGGGAGGCGATCGCCAGCCCTTGGAAATACACCGTTAAATCAGTAGGAATGTTCATGAGAATTTTTGAGTAAATTTAGGATTTCATTGAGGCAATTGCCCCTTGGGCCATGGCGGCGATCGCCTGATCCGTAGCGCGGGGAATCCGGTAATATTTCCCCCCCGCCTGCTTCGCTAACTCCTGGCCAAAGCCCGTAGCCACAAACTTTTTCTCCGTATCAATCATCAGGAGCTTAAACCCCGTGCCGCGAATTTTGGCGGCAATATCGAGGAGTTCCGCCTTAATATCCGGCTTTTCCCCTTCGGGGAGTGTTTCCCCTAGGGATTTTGCTAAAGGAATATTGCCCCGGCCATCGGTAATCGCCACAATCACCACCTGGCCAATATCCCCGGACATCTTCGCATTCATCCCCACCTGTACCGCTTGGGTTAAGCCATGGGAGAGGGGCGATCCGCCACCACAGGGGAGTTTTTCCATGCGGAGTCGCGCCATCGTAATCGATCGCGTCGGGGGCAGTAACACATCCGCCTGTTCGCCCCGAAAGGGAATCAACGCCACCTGATCCCGGTTTTCATAGGCTTCCGTCAGCAGACGCATTACCGCCCCCTTCGCCGCCTGCATCCGGTTCAAGGCCATCGACCCCGACGCATCCACCACAAAAATAATCAACGCCCCCGCTTTACGCGCCAACCGCTTCGATCGCAAATCCCCCTGCTCCACAATCACGCGGCGATGGGGTTCCCGCTCCCGGCGGGCCCGTTGATAGGGGGCGGCGGCCCGGAGCGTGGCATCGACGGCAATGCGCCGCACTTTCCCCCTCGGTAGCATCGGCTTGACATACCGGCCCCGGTCATCGGAAAAAATCATACTGCGGGAGCCGCTTTTGCCTTGACGGTTGGCCATTTGGGCAAAATACAACACCGAAGGATCGAGGATCACCCCTTCAATATCAAAAACGAATTCTTCGGGGATCTCCGGTGTGTTGTCCTGTTGCTCATCTTTGTCCTCCTCCTCTTGATCCTCATCATCTTCACCCTCATCTTGCTGATCCTCCGGCGGCGGTGGAGGGGGCGGTGGGGGTGCGTTTTGATCCTCTGGGGGGGTTTGGGCGGCGGTGGAGCGCGGCACAATCACCAATTCAACGGCCTTACGCAGATCATCGGCGGCTACGGTTTCCCGGCCTTCCAAGGCAGCGGCGGCCTTCGCTACCCGCACCGCAAACAGTTCCGCCCGATGGCCCATCACTTCCCCCCGAATCGCCTCTTCTACGAGGTATTGAATTTGCGCCGGGCTGATCTGGACATCTTTTAAATATTCCCGCGCCAGGAGAATATCGGTTTTCATCCCCTCGCTATCGCTGCTGTACTGTTGGGCAAAGGCGGCGGGATCATCGGCGTAGCCCGTCACCTGGCCGACCGCCGTCACCCGTTGATCGAGGGAGAGCACACCATCGGCGGAAAGGGTGATAGCAATGCGATCGCACAAATGCTCCCGCAATGGCCCCTCTTCCGGGTTGAACGTGGCGATTAACAGCGGTTGGCAGGGGTGTTCAATGCTGATCCCTTCCCGTTCGATGCGGTTGCAGCCATCGGTGAGGACGGAAAGGAGTTGGTTGCTGATCTGGTCGTCGAGGAGGTTGATTTCGTCAATGTAGAGTACGCCGCGATGGGCTTGGGCTAACAGGCCCGGCTGAAAGACCGGCTGCCCTTGGGCCATGGATTGCTCCACATCTACAGAACCCAAGAGGCGGTCTTCGGTAACGCCGAGGGGAATTTGCACAAAAGGGGCGGGGATAATTTCCGTGGCTTCCCCTGATTCGGGGGCGGCGTTGCAGTAGGAGCCGCTGGCGATTTCAATGGGGGGCAACAGGCTATGGATGCCCCGGGCCATCACGGATTTAGCGGTTCCCCTGCGGCCGGCGATCGCCACCCCCCCCAAGCCCGGATCAATCGCAGCAAGGAGCAGGGCCAGCTTGATGGCTTCCTGGCCCACAATGGCCGTGAGGGGGAACGTGGTTTCGGTGAGGCGTTTGGGGGCAGTGGTGGGCATGGAGGGGAGGGGCAATAGGTACGCTGGCGCAGATCGCCAACTAAATCTGTAGCCCCGTATTTTAAACCATCTTCGGCCAGAGCTAAACCTTTGGTGGTGACACAAGGGATTCAATCACCGCCTGATACCGTTGGGGATCAATCTCGGCTTTGGCACTGATCATCACCGCCACATTTTCCGGATCAAGATCGAGAAAAAATTGCTTTAACTCTGAATCCGAAAGGGTTTTCGGATCCCAATATTCATGACAAAGGGGGGCCCAATCGGGGTAATGGCCGCTGGCTTCCCCCAACACCTGATCCACAAACGTACCGTACAAAACATATTCCGAAAATTGCCAACATTGGGCAACGGCTTTAATCCAGGATTTGCCCAAGGTGGCTTCAATGTGGTTGCACATTTTGATCACATTTTCCTGTTTCCAAGTAATCACATTGCCGACAAAATTAGGATGCTTTTGCCCCGGTTGAAAATCCGGTAAGCCGAGGAGTTGATGAGCATTGATAAACCAGGGGGTAAAGCTATCGTTTTGGTAACTGGGAACGCGAAAGAGGCGAATCTGATCTCCATCCACAAAAGTTTTAAAATCAAAGGGACGCACAAAACAAACATCGGAATCGACAAAAGCAAACACATCTTTGGGGAGGGTTTTTGCCGCCATAATTTTAACGATTTGCTGCAAAAGCCAATTGCGGATCGGTAGAGTTTTGACGCTAAACCAAGTTTTTTTAACGGTGGGAATGCGGAAAATCCACCAAGGCAAGAGAGATTCTACCGTAATGATTTCGGTATTATAGTTTTCGAGGGTTTTAAACAGTTCTAAATCTCGTTGATCGACAATAATATAATGGGTAAAGGGTTCAATAATACAGCGTTGAACCGTGGCGGCAAGGAGGCGACACCGTTCAAAATCTGGGGCATAGCTGAGGGTAATGATGCCAAACTGAGGGAGCGCAGAGGATGCCATGATTGTTTTGTGAAGATAGGTTAATGGGATTTTGGCGCAGCGGGAGAGGAAGAACAAGCAAGATGGGCGAGAAATTCTCCCACCCGATTTTGATAGGCTTGTCCACCAATTTCGGGGACATGGTTGTGATCCCCCTGGGGGAGAAAATAGATCTCTTTGTGGGCGGCTTGGGCAACTTGGTAGAGGCGATCGCTCATCCAAGGGGGAACCCGGCGATCCGCTTCCCCATGGATAAAGAACAGGGGCATCGTCAGGGAGGGGACTTTATCCAGAGAATCAAAGGATTGACATAGAATCAAGTCTATCGGCAAAAGTTTGTAAAAACCGTCATGATCGGCCATATCTCGTAAATTGGTAAAAGACCCTTGAATGATCAGGGCCGCTAAATGAGGATGATGGGTTGCCAACTCAATGGCGATCGCCCCCCCCATAGAATGACCAAACACAATCACCTGCTCCGGGCCATAGCCCCGCTCCCCAGTCAAATAAGCCAAACCCACCTCAGCATCCTGATAAACCTGCGTTTCCGTGGGAAAAGGCCCCACACTTTGGCCATAGCCGCGATAGTCGATTAAAAAAACGTGATAGCCGAGGCGATGAAACACCTGAGCTTGGGCCAAATTCGCCCCCATATTAAACCCATTACCATGGAGGAGGTAAACCACCTGGGTTGCCCCTGGGGCAGGAATCCACCAACCCTGGAGGAGATCCCCCGCTATACCTGGCACATCAATCCACAATGTTTCATAGGGCATCTGGTATTGATCCGGAAAATAGCGAATGCGACGGGAGGGAAAAAAAGTGAGCCGGTTTTGCCACCGCCACAGGCTCAAACAAAGGAGCACATAAATCCCTGTGCCGAAGCATAAACCCGTTGTGACGGTTGTTAACATGGTCATAAAATGGGGATGAGGGGTTGCATCCATCATTGTGCCGGATTAAGCCCCAGAGCCTGTAGCCCCTGTGGCGATCTTGCGGGTTCCACAGGGGGGTTGCCCAATCGGCCCCTTTGGGCAATCTCACCCTGAGGGGGAGAGTGCCATCGCTCCACGCCTCTCCAGGGCTAAGGGCGATCGCCCCAGATCAGCCACAGCCCGTGGAAATTGTGACAATTCGTAAATTGTCCACATTAACCGCAACTTCACCGCCAGATCTACCGTCTAGATTTAATTGCCGGTGAACCGTCTAAATCAACATAGATATTGCATTATGCTCAACGGTTGTATTGAGGTGAAGGGATGGCTCTAGAGGGTTTACAGGGACAATACCGCCTGTTGGAATTGATAGCTGAGGATGCCTTCAGCCAGACCTTTCGGGGTGAAGATTTCCAGCAATCTGAACCACAACCCTGTTGGATTCAACGGGTGGAGGGCGGCGCTCTCTCTCCCAGCTATTTATCCACCTTTGCAACATTGAGAAATTTACCCCCCGATTGGGCGATTCAACCCTTAACCACAGTCTTCGTCGAAAATGAAACGGCCTATTGGGTTTATGCCGGAGCCTCTGGGCATTACCTAAGCCAAAGTTTCGATGCTGGGGAAAAACTCACCGAAGATCAAGCTGTACAACTGCTGAAAAATATCCTCCCCACCTTAGGCAGCCTCCATGAACAGGGCATCATCCACGGCAACCTACAACCCCAAAGCTTTTTTTACCATCAAGCCCAAAATCAATGGTGCTTGAGCCATTTTGGAGCCATCTATCAAGATTTACCCCAAATTTCCCAGGGATCCATCCGCGACCTTGCCCCCATCGCCCTCTCCGGTTATCTCCCCCCCGATACCACTGTCCCCCGCACCGTTGAAGGGGATCTTTACAGTTTGGGGGTAACGATCATCCATGGCGTTACCGGCATTCTCCCCGCCGACCTCACCCCCCAATGGCGCAATACCGCCCCGGTGAGCGAACGCCTTGCCAACCTCCTCAACCTGCTGATCACCCAATATTTTTCCTCCGCTCCTGAACTCTTTGAATGGCTGACCATGGCCGCCAAAAACAGCCAGAGCCAAACAAGCCAAGGGCCACAAAGTCAGGTTGTACAACCCCCCACGACAGATATTGTGCAGACAGAAATGGAGCTAGAGGCCACCGCCAAACCCGCAGGGCCCACCTACTTAGCCCATCGTTACCGGGTGATCCGTCCCCTCAGCCGTGGGGGATTTGGGGAAACCTACTTAGCCATTGATGAACAGTTTCCCGGTCAGCCCACCTGTATTGTTAAGAAGCTCAAACTCAAAAACTACACCCAAAAAACCTACGAAATTGCCAAACACCTCTTCCAGCGAGAGGCAGAAGTCCTCAGTCGTCTGGGGCAGCATGACCAAATTCCCCAATTATTAGCCCACTTCACCCAAAACCAAGAGTTTTATCTCGTTCAGGAATACATTGAGGGCCATGACCTAGAAGTTGAGTTGCCTTTGGGGAAGAAGTGGCCTGAATTTGAGGTGCGGCAACTCTTGCAGGAACTGTTGGAAATTTTAGCGGTGATTCATCAAGAAGGGGTGATTCACCGGGATTTGAAGCCGGCCAATATTCGCCGTCGGGATGAGGATGGCAAGTTGGTTTTAATCGATTTTGGGGCCGTTAAGCAGGTGAGTAAGCAAACGTCCCTGGATGGTCAAACGAAGGTGACGGTTTCGATTGGAACGGTGGGTTATGCTCCCAGTGAGCAGACCCAAGGGCGGCCAAAATTGAGTAGTGATGTGTATGCGGTGGGGATGATTGCTCTGCAAGCGTTAACGGGTAAGGATCCGGAGCATATTCCTGAGGATTCCCAAACGGGGGAATTGCAATGGCGGCAGTTGGTGGAGGTGAGTCCGAATTTTGCCCAGTTTTTGGATCGGATGGTGCGGTACGATTTCCGCCAACGGTTTGAATCGGCGATGCAGGCCCTCTCTGCGCTGCAAACATTAGACCGTCGCGTTTCTGGGCCCCAGGATGCCAAGCCGGTGCTGCCGGTAGTCCGTCGCCGACGGCCTTGGCGGCAATGGGGTTTTGCGACTCTGGGGGGTTTGGCGCTTGTCAGTCTTGGGGTTTGGGGGGTGCGGAGTTTGTTACAGCCTTCCCTCGGACAGTTGAGTGGGAAGTTGCAACAAAGTTTGGTGGTGGTGAATCCTGACCAGGGGGAGCCGATCTTAGGGTTTGTGGTGGCGGGGGAGCCGGAATATTGCACGGTTTTGACGACGCGGGCGGCGATCGCCCAAGGGGAGGCTGTCAATATCGTCTTTCGTGAAACACCCCCCCAAATGGTGGATCAGGTGCAGACTCTCCCCAATAGTGATCTGGTAATCCTCCAACAACTCCACAATCAGGGCAGTTGTCCCCATCCGGCCCTCCCCTTGGGCAATCCCGATCGCCTCCAATTGGCGGATCGGGTGTACATCCAAACGACAACTGCGGAAGTTCTCCAATCCAAACTCACGGCTCCCTTAACGGCTGTACTATTAACGGCCATTGAAACCTCTTCACTACCGGGGGTCTTTCAATTGGGCTATCAACCGCCCGCAACCCTGTTGGTGGGGAGTGCGGTGGTTAATCGTCAGGGCCGGCTGTTGGCGTTGCACATGGGAGAGGGGGAGAAGGCGGAGGTGGCTTGGGCGATGCCTGTCACCCTCTATCAGGAGCATTTGGCGACCCTGGGGGATATGACAGGCAAATCAGCCCTGGATCGGGCGAATCAGTTGTTTGAGTTACGACAACATGATGCGGCTTTGGTGGCCTATGATCAGGCCATTGCCCAAGAATCTGGACGGCCAGAGCCTTGGTATGGCCGAGGCAGTACCCTCTATGCCTTGGATCGCTATGAGGAGGCGATCGCCGCCTATGAGCAAGCCATCGCCCTGCGGCGGGATAATACGTTAAGTTGGTACAGCAAAGGTAATGCTTTGTTTCAACTCAAACGCTATGAGGAGGCGATCGCCGCCTATGAGCAGGCCATTGAAACCAAAGCGGATTATTTCCCGGCCATTAATAACCTGGGGCTAGCCCAGCAAGCGTTAGGCCGCACCGACGCAGCGATCAAAACCTTTGAAGAGGTGATCAACCTCCGCCCGGACTATCACCCCGCCCACAATAATTTAGGAGCGACCCGGCAAAGGAAAAAGGATTATCGGGGGGCGATCGCCGCCTATGACCAAGCGATCCGCATCCGCCCCAACTATGCCGCCGCCTGGTACAACAAAGCTAGCGCCCACGCCCTCCAAAACGAAACTGCCCCCGCCCTCGAAGCCCTCAGTCGCGCGATCGCCCTCAAGGCCGACCTCGCCCAATCCGCTAAGGAAAACCTGGATTTTACCAGTTTGCGAAATAACGGGGAATTTCAGAAGTTGGTAGGGGATAGGGGATAGGGGATAGGGGATGTATTGAGAAAAGAGAAGTGAGAAGAGAGTACTTTTCCCACTTCCCACTTCCCACTCCTCACTCCTCACTCCTCACTCCTCACTCCTCACTCCTCACTCCTCACTCCCCTAAGAAACAACAGCCGCCATTTCCCAAACCTCACCACGGGTGAGGCGGATTTGGGCGAGGGCGAAAATGGTGGGGATGATGCGCCCGTAATTGGTGGCGATCGCTCGCCAGCCGAGATCGGCTAAAAATGTCGTCCAGAGGATTGGCCCTAGGGCCGCAAATAATGTCCGCACGGCTCCATGGCGGGCGGCGGTTAGGGCCATGCCCCGTTTGGCGGCTTGGAGGGCGATCTGGTTTTGCAGTTGGGTGGCGGCGATCGCCCCCCCTTGACGGAGTATCGCTTGGGTGGCGTGGTAGCGGGCAAAATGGAGGGCAAACTGGCGGGCAATATGGTTGAGGAGGAGCGATCGCACTACGCCACTAATGGCTACCACACCGCCCCCCTTGAGGAGAAACTGCATCGGGTTATGTTGCAATTGGGCCGGGAGGGGTTCCGAAAAATTGGAGCGAGAGAGGGAGCGTTGAATTTTAGTCGTTAGGGAATGGCGATCAGCGGTGGGGAGTTTCTCCCAAGCCCGGCCCATGAGATTGAGGAAAATTTCCGCTTCCAGATCGAGGGTGCTGATCCCTTCCCCATGGGCAATTTTCAAATAGCGGCAGACCTGGATTAAAACTTGGCGATAGGTGAGATCCTGAGTTCGCCCCCGCAGGACGGTGAGACCATCGGCGGCCAGGAAACAAAACCGCTGCTCAAGTTGTTGTAATTGCACAGGGCGATCGCACTGCTGCAACGTCGCCACATCAGGGGTATTGAGGTAATCGAGAGGGTTAAACCGTCGGCAAAACAGAATATGGGTAAGCTGCCCTAGCTCTTCATCGGTGGCTAATTCTAAAGCCGCTCGTAATTCTTCCACAATCCTCGCCTCGCTCAATTCACATCCCTTCAATGTAGCGTTTTTGCCCTCAATCAGCCCTTAACCGTTCCTAGTGCAGATTTCGGTAGGGGCGAAAAATTTTTGTGCCTCCGGCGGGCTACGCCAACGCCCCTACGCCCCCCGCCCATCCATGCTACTTCGGCGTTAACCCCCCCACCTCCGCCAACACATAGAGCGGCCGGCCCTTTACCTCCTCATAAATGCGGCCAATGTATTCCCCCAAAATGCCAATACGCACCAACTGCACCGCCCCAAAGAAAAACACCGCGATCAGAATCGTCGCATAACCCGCGAGGGGATTCCCCACCTCAAAAACCCGCCAGTAAAACACCAACGCCGCCATCAGTAACGATAAAAACGCCGCCACAATGCCCGTATAGGTGGCTAAACGCAGGGGGACACGGGAAAAAGAAAAGAGACCATTGAGGGCCAAAGAGAGGGATTTTCTAAACGTGTATTGGCGATCGCCCGCAAACCGAGAATGACGCTCAAACTGCACCGCCGTTTGTTTAAACCCAATCCAAGCCCGCAGCCCCCGCAGATAACGATTCCGCTCCGGCATCGCATTGAGCACATCCAGCACCCGGCGATCCATCAGGCAAAAATCTCCGGTATCCGTGGGAATATCCACATTGGCCAACCGTTGCAAAATCCGATAGAACAGATAGGCATAGAATCGCTTCAGCCAATGCTCTTGGTGGCGTTTCGTCCGCTGGGCATAGACCACCTGATACCCCGCCTGCCATTGCTCGATCATCTCTAACACCAACTCCGGCGGATCCTGTAAATCCCCATCCATCACCGTGATCACCTCCCCCCGTGCATGGTTTAACCCCGCCGTCACCGCCAATTGATGGCCAAAATTGCGGGCAAAACTGAGGTAACAAAAGCGGGGATCTTTTTGGTGAATTTCCCGCAACAGGGAGAGGGTGCGATCGCGGCTGCCATCGTCAATCAAGATAAACTCAACAGGGGCATCGAGGCGATCTCCCACCGCCGCCAACCGCCGCACCAACTCAGGTAAATTTTGCTCCTCGTTATGAACCGGAATCACAAAAGAATATTGCATGGTTAACGCCCTAACTGATTAGGGATCCCCGCGCATCCCCCCGGAATCGTACCACGGGTCTTTTCCCCCCCCCAAGCACAGCAATAATAGCGTTGCTCCTCACTCATCCGCTGCACCTGGGTGAAATCCGCCTTTTCAATCACCGCGCCCGTGTGGGCCCCGGTTTCATAATCCGGAGCCGCCGTTAAACTGCGAGGGGTAGCGGTTTCCACCGGGCCATAAAAAAACCGCACCCCCTTCAGATCTGCCCCCCGTAGATTGGCCTCAAACAACACCGTCCGCGCCAAATTGGCCCGTACTAAATCACAATGACTCAAATCCGCACCAATCATGTAGGCATCACTGAGATCCGTCCAGCGCAGATCCGTCTCGGACATATCCGCCCGCGCCAACATCACCCCCAGATCAATCACCCTTAACCCCTGCTCCCGGTCTTCAGCATAGCCCCCCTCCCCATCTAGGATCGCCCGCCCCAGTAAACCATCGCGTTTTAACGGCGTGACTAATCGGGATTGGGACAAAAACCGGAGAATTTTTGCCCGGCCAGAGGCATCAACACTACTGAGAATCGCCGCTGTACGGCCTTCCGCAAAGGCCCGTTCTTGGGGCCAATCTTCCAATAACCCCTCATCACTGAGGGCCAGATCAGAAATACCTTGAAAATAAGCGTCAATGGTTTGCTGTTGGGTGATCGTGTTTTGGCGAATGGTGAGGTCTTTGGAGATCACATATTGCTGCCAGGCCACATAAACGGCAACGATCGCAATCATGATCTGCCCCACAGCCCCGAACCATTCCGCCCAGGAGCCAAATTCATCCCATTTGGCATTAATCAACCATTGATTAATCCGTTCATAGACACCGAGAATTTGCCCCAAACCGGCGATCGCCCCCACACTCCCCAACACCCCTAACAGAATTTGCCGCTCATCGGCGGTTAAAAACCGCTCAAACCACCGTCCCAAGGCCGGTAATGTGATCCGCAACGCCACCAAGAGCGCCACCAAGGCCCCCGAAAATAGCAAAGGGCCAAAATCCAGCAGCCAACCAATGGTCATTAAACTGAGGGCCACCACCATCACAAAGCCGCTCAAGGCTTCAAAGTTGACGGTTACTTGGGTTTGGGGTTGGGGAATGGTGAAGGAATGGGCGGGGGTTAATTCTGAATCTGGGGGTGTGGGGAAAGCATCAGCGGGTTCAGGAAGGGGGGACGTGGACATAGAAGCATGAACAACAGGGGCAATCTGCATTGTATTTTAACCAAGCAGGCCAAGTGGAGGAGAAGAGAGGATAGAGAAGGTTTAGCATTTCCGCTCACTCCTCACTCCTCACTCCTCACTCCTCACTCCTCACTCCTCACTACTCACTCCTCACTCCTCACTCCTCACTCCTCACTCCTCACTCCTCACTTCTCACTTCTCACTTCTCACTTCTCACTTCCCACTTCCCACTTCCCACTCCCCACTCCCCACTTCCACCAAATCATCCAATTCCCGATAATCCGGCAAAGGGCGATCGCACCATTTACCGTTGCGAATAACCCAGCGATCATGCTGCGATCGCGCCAATAGCTCACTATAACAACGCCCGGAAAAAATCACGAAATCCGCCATCTGTCCAAATTCGAGGCCATTGCCCCCCAAGCCCAACATCTGGGCGGGAACATCCGTCACCGTTGCCACCCAATCCCCCCAGGGATAATCCAGATGGGCGATACGCACGGATTCGCGAAACACCTCTAACATATCGTGATCCCCAAAGCCATAGAAGGGATCGCGACAGTTATCACTGGCAAAGGCGAGGGGAATACCGTGGTTACGAATTTCATGGGCTAAGGTGACACCTCGCCAGCGGGGGGTAGTGTGATTGGTGCGGCGATCCTGTAAAAACAAATTGCACATTGGTAAGCTGACGATCGCAATCCCGGCTTGCTTGACCAAAGCTAAGGTTTTAGCCACTTCGACGGGAGCTTGTACCGCCAAACTGCAACAATGGCCACAGAGAATTGAGCCGGTAAAATTATGGCGTAATGCCGCCTCTGCCACTGCTCGCAGGGCGATCGCCTCCGGATCCCCCGATTCATCCACATGAAAATCTAACTGCTCAATGCCCCGCTCTTGGGCAAGGGTAAAGACGGCATCTAACTGGGTTTCTAGGTCAGGATTCATATAGGCCACCCCCCCTAACACCGCCCCTAACTCGGCAATTTGGTCGGCGATCGCCACGCCTTGGGGGGTGAGAAATTCGTCTAAAGGCACAAGGGAAACGATCTGGAGCGTCAGGCGATCGCGCCATTCCTCCCGCAATTGGGCCGCCACGGGTAAACTGATCTGACCTTGGCCATGGATGCAATCAATATGGGTGCGGATCGCCTTCGTACCGTGGCTCTCACTACAGCGCAGGCCAAATTCCATGCGCCGATAGACATCCTCCCGCTGCCAATATTGGGCGGCATCTTTACGGGTGGCGGTTAAGGCTTCGGCAAAGGTGCCATCAGGATTGGGCGATCGCTCCCAAATATGCCCCTTATCCAAATGGGTATGGCTATCCACAAAACAGGGCAACACCATTCGCCCATCCAAATCCAGTTGTGGCACAGTCTCAGGCAATGGTGATCCGGTGGGTTGAATGCGGGCAATGCGACCCTCGGCAATCTCTAAATCAACAGCAGCTAATCCTTGATGATTCCCCGTGAATCCTGAGGGCAAAAGCGTCAGGGGGCAATGGGCGCGACGTAGCCAATAATGGTTGTGGGCCAAAATAGCAGGATTCATAGTGATAGTTAAGAAGGAATAGGAAGAGGCAGTGCTCCAGCGGTGGGGCAATCTTGGAGTAACTGCGCTTCACACCAAGCGAGTCCCTGATTGAGGGTGTCGAATTGATGGCAGGATTCCTCAAGGGCTTCTCCCTGAATGAGACGGGTTTGGATCGGCTCACTCACGCCGGTAAAAATAAGCGTGATTTGCTGTTGGGCGGTGAGCTTGCGAATTTTAACAAAATTCAGCACCGCTGAAGAATCTAAACCTGTCACCAAATGGAAATCGAGGAGTAAAAACCGGGGTTGAGGATTTTGGGTGAGGCGATCGCCCACCGCTTCGAGTAAATGATTGGCCCGACCAAAAAAGATAAACCCATGGAGTTCTAAAATATGAATCTCCTCGCCCCGTGCTTGTAAAATCGCCTGCTCTGCCTCGGTGTGAGGGGTATTACTGCGGCGATGGTGGCCGGAAAATTGCTCACGGGTGGCATGGATACGGCTGTAATTGACCACAAATAGCACCACCGCCATCCCTAATCCCACGAGCACCCCTTCTAAAAAACCCACGGCATTAATCACCACCATGATCAGCACAATGGTCAGATAATCCGTCAGGGGTAATTTTTGCCGGGATTTGTAGAGCCATTGCAGCAGCAGATCAATGCCCAAATACATTAATAAACTGCCTAAAATCGGCTTGGGAAAATAGGCTAAAAATCCTGACCCCAACACCAGCACCGTTAAGCAGGGCAGGGTTTTAAACACCCCCGCGAGGCGGTGATTGGCTTGCATTTTATGCACTAGGAGCGTACTGGGGAGGGCTTGATTCCCCGCCATGCCACAGCCACAACCGGCGGCTAAATTGGCTAACCCCACCGCTTGCAGTTCTTGGTTGAGGTCGATGTCTTTTTCCACGGCCAATTCAATGCCGTTGTTGGTGAGGACGAGGGACAGGAGGCTGATCAGCATTAATGTGGCGATCGCCTCCCCTTGCCCAATCACAATCCCCCAATCCACCCGATGCCATTCTTGCCAATTAAGGGGATGCCATAACCCCCCTGCGGGAAATGGCCCCAACAGCCAACCCTGAGCGCGGGCGATGGCAATGGGGGTATGGGTGAGGGCGAGGATGCTGTAGAAAAGGGCGATCGCCCCCGCTAAACTCCCTGGCAGAATTAAATAATGCTGATACCGTTTGGTTAATCCCCAAAAGATCAAGCCCAAAATTAAGCCACTGCCCCAATGGGCGATCGCCCCCGGCGCAATCAAAGCGGGCAACGTCCCCCAATCCACCGGCAGATCCCCCATCACCTGAATCCCTCCCCGGATTAGCAATAACCCCGTCCCCGCCATAAACCCCCCCACAACGGGATAGGGAATAAAACTGACGGCATTGCCCAAACGAAATCGCCCCAAGAGGAGCAGAAACAAGCCTGTGGCGAGGGAACCCAAGGTAATTGCCGCAATCACCGTCAAGACCATCGTTTCGGGGTCTTGATCCACCATTTGGGTGGCGATCGCCGCCGCCAACCCCGCCAACACCGCCGTTGGAGCCGCTAACGGTGTGGCAATCATCCCCGGCAGTGAGCTAAACAACGCCACACAAATACTAATGGCCGCCGTGCTAAAAATCGCAATCCCCACCCCCACATTGAGATAGGCCGCCAAACTCCCAGAAAAAATCAGGGCTGCATAGGAAATCCCCCGAATAATGCCAATCACCCCCGTCACCAGCCCCGCTAAGGCGCTGGCCAGGAGGTGCTGGGGTTGGAGTTCATTGGCGATCGCCTCGGAAAACGTTGGGCCAGAAGGGGAATCAGAAAGCATTTAATTTGAATGAATGATTTAATTTGAGGACTGTTGATAGCGGGTATAGACGGCAGCGGTGGAGCGGTTGGAGGGGGTAATCACGCGGGGAATATTTTGTAAGGCTTGTTGTACCCCTGCCAGCCCTGATTCTACCTGATTCATCTGGCCCGTGAGTTGATGGAGTTGGGCCAGTAAATCGGCCTGTTCTTGGATGGTTTGGGCTTGGGTTGCGGCAAGCTGCGATAGCGTACCCATCGCCGTTTCATGGGTTTGCAGTTGAGCCATTAAAGCGGCTTGTTCCTGCGTCAGTTGCGCTTGGGTGGCGGCGATCGCCGTTTCATGGGTTTGCCATTGACCCTGAAGGCTTGCCAATTGCTGATCCACTTGACCTTGATGAGCCTGTTGTAAGGCTTCGCGGGTTTGGATCTCTTCTAACTGGGTGCGCAGTGCCTCCAATTCCCGATACAGGGGGGCGATTTTCTCAGCCTGCTCCCCTTGTAAGGATTCCTGCACCACCGCGATCCGCTGGTGGAGGGCGGCCAATTGTTGCTGCTGTTGATCCTGCTGGGTGAGGATAGCTTCCCCCTGCAATTGCAACGTAGCCAGGAGGGTTTGGTGGCCTTGGTGGGCGGCAGCTTGGTGAGTGATCTGGGTTTGCAGATCCGCTAATGTAGCGGTTGCTGCCGATTGAGCCGTGAAAACTTGCTCCAGTTGGGTTTGCTGTTGTTGAATTTGGCTGTTTTGGTTGTACAGGGTTTGGGTTTGGTGGGAGATCGCCCCCTCCAATCGCTCTAGCCGTTGGCCATGGTTATCATGAAGGGTCGCCACCTGCTGATCAACCCGCTGCTCCCGCTCCGTCATCCGCTGCTCAAGGTGGGCCTGTTGCTCCCCCTGCTCAGTTTGCAAGGCCTGAAGGCGATCGGCACATTGGGCAACCTGATGGTTGAGTTGGGCAATGCTGTCCTGTTGTTGAGCCGTGAGGCTGGCAACCTGATGGTTGAGTTGGGCAATGCTGTCCTGTTGTTGAGCCGTAAGACTGGCAAGCTGATGGTTGAGTTGGGTCTGATATTGCCGGACATGGTGGGCCAAATCCGTTAACTGCTGACTGTGATGGTTGTGGAGCATCTGCAATTCTGCAATCGGGGCGGCCCATTGCCCCTGATCTTGCTCTAAACGAGTCAGTTGATGAGCAAAGTTGCCCTGATGGGTTTGCAGTTGGGCCAATTGACCGCTTAACTGGGTTTGCGTTGCCGTTTGGCGATCGTGCCATTCCCGCCATTGCTGACTAGACATTTGGTGTTGCTTATCCAGAGCCGAGATCTGACCCATCATGCTCAGGTGATCCCTTTGGATGGTGGCGATCGCCCCCATCGTCTGATCGTAAATCTCCGTTTGAATCGTCGCCAAACGGCCTTCTATGTAGGGTTGCACCTGAGCCGTCATTTCCTCAGGGGTGGGCAAAGCTAGCTCAGGCGCAGGAGGCCGTTCTTGGAGTTGACGAACGGCGGCAGCAAGGGAGCCTTGGGCTTCCTGAATCGCCGTCAGTTGGGCCTGTTGCTCAGGGTTGAGGGAGCCTTGCTCTAAAGCCAGGGCCGGGGATTGGGGGGCAATTTGGGCCGGGGCTGTACCCTCGACGCGGGCCGCCAACCGCTGTAACTCCACCCGCAATTGAGACAGTTGAAACAGCAGTTGCGATCGCTCCTGATCCGCTTGGGTAAAACAACCGACAATCCACTCGATTAAATCGGCCGATTCTTCCGTAAAATGGGGTTGCGCTGGTTTCAGGGATTCTGGCTTTTGGCCAGAGAGCATTTCAGGGTGAGAGACGGGTTGAGCCGATTGGAGTTGCGCGATGCGGTTTTTTTGCTGCTGAACCGTTGCCCACATATGTCTTGCCCAAGCTTCCAAGGCCATTAATGCCGTTTTGGAAACTTGGTGTTCTAAACGAAATGGCCCTAGGCGGGAAATGCCTGTATTGTTAAGTTGCCAGCCACAAACATGGCAGCGATCAACCTTTCCATTCACGTATTGAGCCTGACACACGGGACATTCGGCCATTTTTCCTCTTGTTGAGTGAAAGCAACGCTGATTCAGTATTTCGCAGGATCAGGGTGAGTCAGATCAAAACGACTGAGACGTTAAACACTTTTGGTAGGACTGCCCGGATCTCTTACTTTCCCTTATGCTAATTGAGCCACTGCCATTTTTCCCTGACTTTACCAAAAATCCCCTGGTTTTTTGCTATGTTCTATCCCCGCATAATCCGTCAAGTTTGCAGCACAATCTTGTTTGGTGTGGGCATTGGAGGGGGCCTTCTGGGGTTGAGTTTTCCGGGGCCAATGCTGTCCCGGCCGTTCTTCGAGTCAGTTGCCATTACTGAAGCCCTTGAGCCTGCCCCTGATGTGGCGCAGTTGTTGATGTTGATTAATCAGGAGCGATCGCAGGCGGGCCTTGCTCCCCTCCAGCTTGACCCGATCCTGACCTTAGCGGCCCAAAACCATGCCAATGCCATGGCCCGGCAAAATTTTTTCTCCCATACCAATCCAGAGGGTAGTTCTACCCTAGACCGGGTGGTGGCTTTGGGTTATCAGGGTTCGGTGGGGGAAAATATCGCTGCGGGCCGCGTCAATCCGGAATGGGTGATGCGGCAATGGCTCAGTAGTCCCGGCTATCAGGCCAATTTGCTGGCTCCCCAAGCGGGGGAGATCGGCTTAGGGTATGGGATTAATCCAGAATCGGACTATATCCACTATTGGACGGCAATTGTTGGGACCGCCTTGCCAGTGGCTCCGGAATCTGAGCCGGAACCTGAACCAGAATTAGCAGTAGAACCTGAACCGGCATTAGCCACAGAGCCGGAACCTTCCCCTAGAACCGCAGTAATCCAGGAAATTAATCCAGCGGAGCAAATGCGGGATTTGTTGTGGTTAGTGAATCGAGAACGGCGGCAGGTGTGCTTGCCCCCCTTGCGATCGCACCCTGATTTAACGCAAATTTCCCAAAGTTATGTGGATGATCTCGCTGCCCAGGGGTTAAGTCGTTGGCAGGGGATGCCCTCGGATATGCTGGAAACCATGGTTGCCCAGCGAACCGATTACAGTGCCATCAACCTCGGCCAAGCCATTTCCCAAGGAACCAATCGCCCCATCCAAGTTTGGCAAACCTGGCAACTTTACACCCCCACCCGTGAATTACTGCTGCGGCCAGAATATAGCGATGTGGGACTAGGCTACGCCCATAACCCCAATTCTCCCTCTCCTGACTACTGGCATTTAGTCTTAGCCGAATCCCGTTATCCTGAACCCCTGAATTCAGATCGCATTATTGAAACCTGGTCAGAAGCTGGGCGTTTGGATGCCAATAGTCCAGAATTAAGCGTTGATGGGAGCCGTTATGCTCTCTATGACTTTGATGGTTTGGCGGGGGAAACCTTTGTGATTGATTTGGAAAGTGAAGATTTTGATGCTTACCTCTTCTTATTCAACCCCCTAGATCAGACCATTGCCGGTAATGATGATCGCGAAAAAAGTAATGTCAATGCCCGTATCATCGTCACGCTCCCCTGTGATGGAACCTATCGGGTGATGGTCAACAGCTATACGCCGGACAGTGAGGGAGATTTCACCCTCAGTATTTCCCAAGTCCGTCCGTAGGGGCGAAGTATTAACCTTGTTCGCCCTCAGTATTTCCCAAGTTCGTCTGTAGGGGCGAAGCATTTTTCGCCCTGTTTCGCCCTGTTTCGCCCTGTTTCGCCCTAACCTGGTTTGTAGGCGTGAACCACTTGTAAACTGCCGCCAGCGTGGAGGGTGCGATCGACGTTAGCCTGCCCATCGCCCCCCACAAAACCCAATTCTGCCAACAGATCTAGCATATCGGTTTGAATAAACTGCCAAGCGGTTTCTGTCTCAAACAGCCCCATAAACGTGGCCAATCCGGGCCAAAATAAGGGATTCGTGGGGGCATGGAGATCGACAAAGGCCAACACCCCGCCGGGTTTTAACACCCGGAACACTTCTTGGAGAATTTGCCGCAGTTGCTCCGGCTCCATTTCATGGAAGGCGGCGGCGCTATGCACCAGATCAAAGGACTGATCGGGGAAAGGCATGGCTTCAGCAAAGGCTTCGACATAGGTGGCTTGGGGGGCGATCGCCTGAGCGCGAGCGATCGCCTTGGGGGAAGCATCCAAGGCCGTCACCCGCTGGGATTGCTGGACTAAAATTTGCGTCACCGCTGCCGCCCCACAACAGAGATCCAACACTGCCGTTTCTGGCTCAATCTTTAACCCCACCAAGGGCAGCCGCCGCAACCGCCCCTCACCCCCCACCGCCAAGGCCGCCACCGCCGAAACGGTGTTATAAATCCACTGGTAGCGGTAGCTCCAAGTCCTGAAAATTGTTGCCATGGGTGATCAAGGGGTAAAGTTTAATGAAATTTGCCAGTGCTGGCAATGCCAGGGGATCGGGAAGGGGAGAATCTTGTTAGACTAATCAAGAATCTAAAAATAAACGAAAGTAATTATCACAATGGATCGTATAGGAGTCCTGCTATTAAATCTTGGGGGGCCAGACAGCCTAGAAGATGTGCGCCCCTTCTTATTTAACCTCTTTGCCGATCCAGAAATCATCCGGCTGCCTGTGCCTTGGCTGCAAAAACCCCTCGCTTGGTTCATTTCCAGCCGTCGGGTTAAGGTTTCTCAGGATAACTACCGCCAGATTGGCGGCGGTTCCCCCCTGCGGCAAATTACCGAAGCCCAAGGGGCGGCCCTCGCGGCCCAACTCCAGGCCCAAGGTCGCAATACAAAGGTTTATGTCGGAATGCGCTATTGGCATCCCTTTACAGAAGAGGCGATCGCCCAAATCAAGCGAGACGAAATCGAAAAACTCGTCATCCTGCCCCTCTATCCCCAATTCTCGATCAGCACCACCGGCTCCTCCTTCCGGTTATTGGAACAACTGTGGCAAGATGACCCAGAACTCCAAAGCCTCACCTACACCGTCATCTCCTCTTGGTATCAACACCCCAACTATCTCAACGCCATGGCCCAACTGATCGCCGCTGAACTCGATCAGTTTGCCAACCCTGACCCGGTGCATATTTTCTTCAGTGCTCATGGTGTGCCATTGAGCTATGTAGCGGAAGCGGGCGATCCCTATCAAAAAGAAATCGAAGACTGCACCGAAAAAATCATGGCTACCCTTGGCCGCCCCAACCCCCACACCCTCGCCTATCAAAGTCGGGTGGGGCCGGTGGAATGGTTAAAACCCTATACCGAAGATGCCTTAGCCGAATTGGGGCGATCCGGTGTTAGCCAAATTGTGGTTGTACCCATCAGCTTTGTCTCTGAACATATCGAAACACTCCAAGAGATCGATATTGAATACCGAGAAATTGCAGAAGAGGCGGGCATTCATGAGTTTCGCCGCGTCCCTGCCCTCAATACCCATCCCCAATTTATCCAAGCCCTCACAGATCTCGTCACCGATGCCCTTGACCAACCCCCGAAAACCTTTGCGGATGTGGTACAGGTGGGCAAAACCAAGATCTATCCCCCCGAACGGTGGGAATGGGGCATGACGACGGCGGCGGAAATTTGGAATGGCCGCTTGGCCATGTTGGGCTTTTTGGCCCTGCTGGTGGAGTTAATCAGTGGCAAGGGCCTCTTGCATTTCGTCGGGCTGCTCTAACCCGGCAGGGTGGGCAATGCCAGCCCACGATCCCCCCGGCTACGCCGACCCCCTTAAAAAGGGGGTTAAATGCAAAACCCCCCTTTTTAAGGGGGGCAGGGGGGATCCTCCCCTAGAGATATGGCACACTGATCATTAAGATCGCAATGGCTCTTTCATTTCCGCTCCCATGCAACCCCCTCTGACTCCAGGAACCCTCCTTAATCAGCGTTATTTGATCGTACAAACCCTTGGCCAAGGGGGCTTTGGCCGTACCTATTTGGCGGAAGACCGGGGCCGGTTTAATGAGCGGTGCGCGATTAAGGAATTGGTTCCTTCCCAAAATTCTGAGTATGTGATGACGAAATCGCGGGAACTGTTTCAGCGGGAGGCCACAACGCTTTATCAAATTAAGCACCCCCAGATTCCCCAGTTTCAGGCGACGTTTGAGGAGGGGGCGCGGCTGTTTTTGGTGCAGGATTATGTGGAGGGGCAGACGCTGCAAGATATGTTGGATGTGCGGCGGCTGAATAGCCAACGCTGTACGGAGGGGGAGGTGCGCCGCTGGTTGGAGCAGTTGTTGCCGGTGTTGGGGTATCTCCATCAGCGGGGGATTATTCACCGCGATGTTTCCCCGAGCAATATTATTGTGCGGGCGGCGGATCAGTTGCCGGTGTTGATTGATTTTGGGGTGGTGAAGGAGTTGGCTACCCGGATTCAATCCCCGGAGTTGCAGGCGATGACGACGGTGGGGAAGGTGGGCTATGCCCCCCGGGAGCAGATTCAAACGGGCCAGGCTTATCCCAGTAGTGACCTCTATAGTTTGGCGGTGACGATCTTGGTGCTGTTGACGGGGCAAGATCCGCAACAGTTGTTTGATCAGATGAATTTTACCTGGCATTGGCGGGATCGGGTGACGGTGAGCGATGGCTTTGCAATGGTGTTGGAGCGGATGTTGAGCGATCGCCCCAATCAACGCTATCCCTCCGCTGAGGCTGTCCTCCAAGCCCTACAAACCTTGGGGAGTTTACCCACGACCCAAATGCCCTATCAAGTACAGCCGGCCCCGCCACCCCCAGTAACGCCAAACCCCCAACCCCCCCGCAATCAAGACCTTTCCCAAATGGGGACGATGGTCGTCGGGGGCAGATCTCCCGATCCCACAGAAGCAAGGGAACCCGCCACAACAACAGTACGCAATCCTGGCCCCCGCATTGAACCCCCCACCTCCCGGTCATGGATGCCGGCTCCTCTGGTGTTACTGGGGTTAACCTTGGTGATCAGTTTGGGGGCGGGGTTGGGAACCTGGGGAATTATCACCATGTTTTTGCAAGGCGGCCCCGATCCAGTGCCACCAGATCAAGACTTTGCCACGCCCACACCCACACCCAGCGCTTTACCGAGCGAAACCCCGGCCTCAACACCCACCCCAACCCCGGCCTCAACACCCACCCCAACCCCGACCCCTACACCCACACCTACCCCTACCGTTTTAGAAAAAACCCTCACCCCCCGTTTAGGGCGCAGTGAAGTGGAGCGGGGGCGGTTGCTTGCGGATGATTCAGCGGAATATTCTTTTAATGCTCAGGCGGGGCAAATTCTGCGGGCAACGGTGGAAAGTCCAGGGGTGGTTTTAACGGTGTTGAGTCCGAACGATCAACCCTTGGGGCCAGGGAGCGATCGCGTCCGCACTTGGCAAGGAGAATTATCGGAGGATGGCCGCCATACGATTACGCTTAATACCCTACCGGGCTTCTCTGGGGAGCAATATCGCTATCGCCTCGAAATGATGCTCCAGGCTGCACCGCGCCCCACCCCCACCCCTCCCCCCGTTGCTCCGCCTC
>NZ_JAYGHW010000073.1:0-33056 GCF_034932185.1 Spirulina sp. CCNP1310
TTGCGACGGGGGGAGGTGGGGGCGCAACTTCAACCTTGGGGGGTTTAAGAACTTGATTGCTGCTAGGGGCGGGGGTGGGAGCGGGGGGCGGCGTTTGGGCGACGGGGGCGGGGGTACTCCCCAATGTGTCCACAAAGGCATCGGTTTGCGACCAAGCCAACCCACTGCTGAGTAAGCTTAAGCCACTCAACCACGTCACGCTCCGCAGCAGCAGGGAATTGCGGATTAATCCGTAGAGGGGACGGGGGTTGGGGCGCATGGCTTTTTTCTCCTTCACTTCAAAGAACAGACGATGACTGGGCTTGGCAACAATTCTTGACATTTTAAGCGATCGCTGAACCACTATGGCGATTCTTGAGGGGATAAATCGGGATAACTGACGGTGACGGCTCCGGGGGGGCAGATCAATTCTGTTTGTGTGCCTTGGCCCCGCAGGCGCACGCGCAGTTCACCTGTGGGGGTAATGCCGATGATCTCTCCGGTTGCGCCGGCCAGGGTTACAGATCGATGGCGACTTTCTAAAAGTTCCCAGTATTGGGGAAGGAATTGGGGGATCTGGGGGGTAGGCCATTGGATTAGTCCTTGTTGGATGGCGATCACAACGAGGGTGGCTAAGTGTTCAAGGCTGGGGAGGATATGGTTGGGGTGCGATGGGTACGTTTGCGCGGATTGCACATTAATTCCCCCAGGGGGAACGGGGTTGCTCCAGTTGATGCCGATGCCGATGACGAGGCGGTTTGTGCCGCTGCGTTGTTCGGTTTTGATTCCCCCTAGTTTGCGTCCTTCCAAGAGTAAATCGTTGGGCCATTTGAGGGTGATGGGGAGGTGGCGATCGCGCAGGGTGGAGGCGATCGCCCACCCCGCCACCAACGTCACGATCAGGGGGGGCAGATCCGGCGGCGGGATCGCCAAGGATAAATACAATCCCCCGATGGGAGATTGCCAAGTGCGGCCCCATTGGCCGCGGCCAGCGGTTTGTTGTTGAGCAATAATCGCAGTGGGCAATGTGGGGGCTTCCCAGGCGAGGCGATTGGTAGAATCGACGCAATCAAAACAGCAAAATTGGGGGCAAGGTTCCCCTCCCCCCAATTCTGTCCACAAGGTTTTTAAGCCTTGTTCATTCACTAGGCGAAATCCACCTGAACAATCAAATCGTTATAGTCAAAATCACCGCCCCCAAAGAGGTCTTCAAACCCGAAGGTATTATTCCCTAAAACCATGGCATGAACCTGGCCATCGGGGTTGGCATTTAGGAAGGGGAAGTAGGCTTGAATGCCACCGGATGCGTTATCAGGATTGCTACTTAAGAAGCTGTCAAATGTGCCGTTAACGATGATAAAGGGGGCGTATTTACCAGCCTCCAAAGTAACCCTCCCATCCCCGACAGATTGATTAGCTACCGAGAGACCAAAGCCAAGGCTTTGAGCGCTGCGAACAGCGGCTTGGGCATAGCCTGCACTACCGGGGAGCAGGGAACCAATTGCCCCCGTTAAGGCATCAGTCACGCGATAGAGGCCGATCTGATTTGTAAAGCTGGCTTCGCGATAGACCTTGAAACTACCGCTCGCTTCTTTTTCCAGTTCAAACACCGCTAAACCCTGGCTTTGAGCCACCCCAACCCCCAAGCCATTATTAGGGATTGGTCCAGTTTGGCTCAAGGTGATCGTTAAGTCGCCCAATTCAGGACGGGTGGATCTCAATTGGTATACCCCTGATCCACCGCTAATACTATCGAAGTTGACGACGGTAGTCCCCTGTTCCCCAAAAAGTTCAACGGAAATCGTGAACGTGGAGCCAGTTGTGAACTTGGAAGCAGCAAAATCAACGATAACTTTACCAGGAGGGGGAAAGCCATTGGGGATAAAACCACCGGGTAAAATGGAAAACAGCTTTTCTGAGTTTCCACCAACAACTATTTTAATATTGGCAATCTGACTGGCAGGTTTACCACTAATGGAAAACTCCAAATTATTACCCGTATTTTTTGCCCCTGTAAACCCAAATACAAATTGGTTCCCGTTAAAAACTAAAGGCCCTATCGGTGCTTCTGGAGTGGGCGGTCGCTCTAACCCAAAGAACGGAATAGAATTAATGCCACTGCCACCAACAAAGACCTCAGGCATCCTGTTACCATCAATGTCCACTTTACCATCAATGTCCACTAAGTAGGGAGCAGCAGAGCGGTTATTAACACTGCTCTCAACGCGAAAACCGTCAAAGGGGTTCTCCAAACCGAACCTCTCTTCAAACAATGGGACTTCGTTGCTACCTATATTTTTAAAAAAGCGGATAGTCCCATCTTGCTGACCTACAAGGGCATCAAAAACTGTATCTCCATCAATATTAGCAAAAGTAGGAACAAGTCGATTAGTCCCTCCATTTACGTCTGGAAATTCTACATCCCTAAAAGGATTGAGATTATCGTCAACTTTGGTGAATTGAAGTTGACCATTTGCGTCACGTTCGCCAGTGTAATAATCGATCCTATTGTAGTGACCAACAAAGAGATGATACCCACCATCTCCTTCAATTTCTACGAACCGAGGAACCGCATAACCACTCTCAGGAAAGCGAGGAACTGGAAGAATGCCAAAAACGTCATCCCCTTCAACTACTGGATTAAGAAAAAGATCATCATCCCCGCCAACGCCACCATCACCTAGATCTCTAAATGTTGATCTTGTTGGCGTTTGTTCAAATGGCTTACCATCACCTAGATTCTCAAAGTAATGAATATCACCATTGCCATCACCGACTATCAGATCTGGTAAATCATCCCCATTAAAGTCAACAAAATCGGCTGCAACTCCAATGTTTGTCCTTATGATCTGACCACCAACTAGTGACGTTTTATTCAACCTGAATGTCAATTCACGAAAGGGACTCGTGTCCGCTGGAATATGCTCGAAGCTGACATTCCCTGGTGTGCTTGTATTGCGGAAGTAATGGAGTGTCCCCGATTGATTACCAACGACTGCATCAAGTCTGCCAGGCTCTAATAAATCAACAAAAGTAACATTGACAATGTTGCTGATGTCAATACCTTGAGCAGCATCTTGAAGAATAATTGGATCTGGTGTTTGGGGAATTCGCGATACTTGAGTCATGGCTAGAGCGGGGGTGAACGGCTGGGCAATGGATCAGGGTGTGGGGGAAATTCTTTATCTAAAAAATAACAGGTGGATGGAGGAATGCGTAGCTCCTGGCAGAGATTTTAAGGTTCGGGGGGTTAGGATTTGCCTTGAGGGGTGGGGCCGATGGTGACGAACTTGCAGATTTCGTCGTTCATGAACCCTAGAGCCATGGGGCGGATCACGCCGGGGAGGACTTGGACATCGTATAGCTCCGTGATAATTCCCTCCAATTGTACCCAATGATCTATGTTGCCCGTTTTGAGGTCAATAACCATCAACCCACAAATGGCTTGGGTATTTTTTGCCGCTAACTGGTCATCGAGGGGCAGACCCGAAAACGTATGCTCGCCCCTTGGCTTCGATACTCCCACGATCGCCCACTGTTTGTAAAACGCCAAACCGCGCAAATATCCCGGACAAAAGGCGATCGCCTCAAATTTATGCCAAATCGGATCCACATAGCCAAACTCCCCCGTCCCCGAATTCAACACCCAGAGGCGATCGCGATACCACCGGGGGGAATGGGGCATGGAGAGATCCCCCAAAATCACCTCCCGCGTCTTCACCTCAATCACACACCCCCCCTTATGCCGCTCCTGCCGCCACCCCGCCGCCACATCAGAACGACTCACCGCCGTCACATAATTGGGCTGTCCCTGATCAAACGCCACCCCATTGAGATGACAACGATCCTCCGGAGCCAGCTTAGAAATAAACGCCGGTTGCCACAACGGGACAAAACTGTAATGGTTGCTCACCGTCCCCAGACAACTGTAGAGCGTATTCACAAAAATCACCCGCTGATTCCGCGTCAGCCCCACATCATGAACATCCAGATCCCCCGTCGTATAGGCCACCCGTGGCACATAGAGCTTATCGTAGCCGTTGTAATCCTCCCCCGGCTCTAGGGCATTGTCCAACTGCCAAAGCTGATAACGACAGCCCAAATAGAGCCGCTCCGGTGTGGCGTGTAACCCCATGGGGCGATCGAATAGCCGCTCAAAAATCGACAGCGTTTGATCCGGCTTCAGTCCGAGGAAAAACAGCCGATTGGTTTGGTAGGTGGTAAAGGCGAAACTGAGTCTTTCCTGAGCCAGCCAGGGGATGAACTGGCGGGAACAGGTGAAAGCAAGGGGCGGATTGGGGGTAGCGGCGTTCATAGCAGTTTCTTCAGTGGAGCGGGATCCCCCCTGCCCCCCTTAAAAAGGGGGGTTTTGTCTTTTAGCCCCCTTATTAAGGGGGCCGGCGTAGCCGGGGGGATCATGGGCATTAAGGAGAATCGGGATCCCCCCTGCCCCCCTTAAAAAGGGGGGTTTTGTCTTTTAGCCCCCTTTTTAAGGGGGCCGGCGTAGCCGGGGGGATCATGGGCATTAAGGAGAATCGGGATCCCCCCTGCCCCCCTTAAAAAGGGGGGTTTTGTCTTTTAGCCCCCTTATTAAGGGGGCCGGCGTAGCCGGGGGGATCATGGGCATTGTGTTCAGTTAATAGTAACTGCCGGTTTTGCGGTGGTGGACAGCGGTGAGGCCGGTTTCATTGAGGACTTTCCCCGTATCGGCGATCGCATAAATCAACCAATGATCCCCACATTCCAGCCGCTTCTCCACCCGACATTCTAAATAGGCCAAAGCCTCGGTTAAGATTAACCCACCTTGACCGGGTTCTGTGGGAATGTCCGCAAAGCGATCTTCCCCAGGGGCATAGTTTTTAATAAATTGCTTATACAGCGGGTTGCCCTCCGGCAAAATATTGAGGACAAAGCGATCGCCCCCATGGGTGAAATTCTCAATGGCCCGCTCCTTGGCTACGGCGATCGTTAAACCGGGGGGCGAAAACGAAGCTTGCGACACCCAAGAAGCCAACATCGCACTATTCACCTCCTCCCGCGCCACCGTCACCACACAAAGCGACCCCACCAGCCGCCCCACCGCCTGCTCCAGCCGCGCCGCTTGGGAATCGGTCACAGAGCCTTTTGGTTGCCGCTGCTTCGCTTGCCGCTTCAGGGTTTGGGCGAAATCCGTCCCCGCTTCTTCACAATATTTAATGATTTGATCCGTGGGCGTGAACTTGACCCGGATCGGCTCAAAGCCAAAGCGATAGCCCCCATCCCGGAATTTTTGCTCCAAGAGATCAATGGCCTCACCACTCCAACCGTAGGAGCCGAACACCCCCGCCAACTTCGTCTGATCCGCCGTGGCTAACACGATCCCCAAGGCGGTTTGTACCTGAGTGGGGGCATGGCCCCCCAATGTGGGGGAACCCATAATGAACCCCCCCGCATTTTCCACCGCTTTCTTAATCGTTTCTGCATCGGTGAATTCGCAGTTAATCGCCTCCACCGCAACCCCGGCTTTCGTGATGCCACGGGCGATCGCCTGGGCCACCGTCGCCGTATTCCCATAGGCGGAAGCATAGATCAACGCCACCCGGTTCGCCTTATTTTTCTGCTCCGTTAACCAGGTGTGATAGGACTGCACCAATTCCGTTAAGCCGTAGCGGATTAGGGGGCCATGGCCCGGAGCGTAGAGAGGGGCATCGTAGGGGGCGAGTTTTTCTAAAGCCGTCGTGATCTGATTGGCATGGGGAGCCATCAGACAATCGAAATAGTAACGACGATCTTCGCTGTAGACCTGCCAACCCTCATCAAAGGTTTGGTCGCCGCAAACGTGCGCCCCAAAGAGCTTATCGGTGTAGAGGATGCGCGTGGCGGGATCGTAGGTGCAGAGGTGATCCGACCAGCGGGGGCTAGGGGTGGGGATGAATTGTAAAACATGGCCCTGGCCCAAATCGAGGGTTTCTTCGTTTTTAATTACCCGGCAATTGATCGAGAGTTCTGGGAGAATTTTCGCCAGGGCGATCGCCGCCGGATTCGAGCAAACAACAGTGACTTGGGGATTAATCGTCAGAATTTTCTCAAGAGTTTTCGCCCGGTTGGGGTTGATATGCCCCAGAATCACATAATCCAAATTTTTTAAATTCCAGCGGGCGGTGACAGCAGCAAGGAAAATTTCACTAAAGGATTCCCCAGGGGGATCAAGTAAAGCGGTGCGATCGCCCTCGATCCAATAACTATTAGCCGTCGTTCCCTTGCGTAAAGCATATTCAATTTCAAACTTAAGGCGATCCCAAGTGCGCGATCGCACCACTAAGGTTTGCAGCGCAATGGGGAGAACTTGAACATCACGGGGTTTAACGTCAGACATAGGAGTAGAGGGGTAGGGAGCTACCCTTCAGTTTAAGGGACAGGCTGAACCTGTTCTGCGCCCCTCTCCCAAGTCGTGATTTTCCTTGGGAGAATTAAAAAGAGTTAAGCTATGATGACATAAAGATTTTGCCGCATCGGGCCGAGGCATTTGGTCGCCCAGATCAATGATCAGACTATCCCGAAGCCGATTGTTAACGGTTGTATCTACAGTACAGGGTTTTTCAGCATCCACCCCATCCTGTCGTTAGATCACCATGTCAGGCTTTGAATTCAGCAACTACCACCCCCCGGAATTTCCAATTCCCTGCTCCAGGCTCCCCGTTCCTCCCATCCAGGATCACAGTGATATGACCATCCCTACACCTAGGGCCACGGCCGCCCCCACCGCTGATCCGGTTGCCGTCGGCATTGGCTACGGCTGGGGAGATTTGGATTGTAAACTAACGGCGGCGCTGACGGCGGCCACGGAATTGGCGATCGCCCATCTCAACGCCCAAGGCGGCCTCTGCGGCCGAACCCTTCAGGCCCAATTAGAACCGGGAAGAGATTGCGCCACAATTTTCGGATGGAGCCAAAGTCACGGGCCCAACACAACCGCCCTAGGCAAAACCCTCCTGTGGGAACCCCTGACCCCGGCCCAATTCACTCCCAATCCCCAGGTTTTTTATACCGGCCCCTGCCTGAACCAAACCGTTCAATTGGTGGTGGATTGGTATCGGCAACAGCCCCCCCAACGGGTTTTCCTATTGGGGTCGCCAGCGGAAAAATCCCAACAACTGCGCGAGCTTTTGAGCCGTGATTTGGCCGCCCTAGGCATCGAAATTGTTGGCGAAATGGAGATCAAGCAGAATTACAACCGGCTGATGGCCGCCGTCACGGAGACCGCAGCGGATCGGCTGATTGACACCCGCATCCTTGGGCAAGCTGCTCTTTTAGCGGCCATCACCCAAGCCGGCCACACCGCCACCACCTTCCCGATCCTCTTCCTCCACCTCACCCGGGAAGACTACCCCCTTGCCGCCGGCCACCTCCTCGCCACCCACTACAACCCCGAAGGCTCTACCCCAGAAAATCAAGCCTTCCGCCGGGATTGGCCCTTAGAAATTGCCCCCGGCACAGCGGCGGCCACCGCCTATACACAGGTGTTCCTTTGGGCCCAAGCCGTAGCATTGGCCCAATCCTTTGACCCCGATGCGGTGCGTACCGCAGCCTATGGCCAAAGCTTCACTGGCCCCCAAGGTTTGCTCCAAATTCACCCCAATCATCATCTCAGTTGGGGAGGGGCGATCGCCCGCTGCACCGCCACAGGAGAACTGGAAACCCTCTGGCAAGCGACTCAACCGATCTCGCCCTTACCGGGTCAACACCTGGCCAATGAGGCAACGGAAAACAGCCCCCTGCTCACGCAAATCACCCAAGAGCGTCTCCACCGCCAACGGCTCCAGGATACGCTCCGGGACTATGGTTTGGAGTTACGGACGCTGTTTACGGCTCTGACGGAAACGGTATTGATTACCGATATCTATGGCTGTATTTTGCGCATTTTGCCCACCCGTGGCCCTTTGCATATCAATGGCGATCGCATTGGCCAAGGCATTATCACCATCTTCCCCGTTGAGATTCTCCCCCACCTCCACGAACACCTCCAAGCAGCCTGCCGTAACCAGTCCCGCCAACAATACGAATACCAAGAAACCGAAGGCGGTCGCTGGTTTGCCATTGATTTTGCCCCGATTGTGGATCGCGAGCAGGTGATTTGGGTGATTCGCGATATCACCGAGCAGAAGCTCATGGAATTGGAGCGGCGGGCTTCCCTCGATGAATTGCGTCAACAGTTTGCCGAACGCACCAAAGCCCTAATTGCTGCTAATGATCAATTGGTGGGGGAAATTGTCGAGCGGCAACAGGCAGAAACGGCACTGCAAGCGGTGCTTGATGCTGTGCCGGGGATTGTCTCCTGGATTAGTGCCGATCTGCGCTATTTGGGCGTGAACCGCCATTTAGCGGCGATGTTTGGCCTCGAACCCCAGGAATTTGTCGGCAAGGGGATTGGTTTCCTCAATGCCAGTGATGAATTTATGGGGTTTGTGCGGGACTTTTTCGAGAGCGATCGCACCGAAGATTTTCAAGAAATTGTCGCTCAGGTCGAAGGTCGCCAACGCCATTACCTGATTGTCATGCAGAAGTATGATCAGGGGCGGGGTGCGTTCAGTGTTGGCATTGACATCACCGAACGCATTGAGGCGGAAAGTGGGTTAGCCCGCTCGAAGGAGCAACTGCAAGCGGTGCTCGAAGCCGTGCCGGGGATTGTCTCTTGGATCAGTGCCGATCTCCATTACATGGGCGTGAACCGCCACTTAGCCCGCACCTTTGGCCTCGCTCCCGCTGATTTCGTGGGCCAACCCATTGGTTTCCTGCAAGCCAGCAGTGATTTTAATACTTTTGTACGAGAGTTTTTTGCTTCTCCTGCTCAGGATGATTTCCGGGAAGTGGAGGCCATTGTTGAAGGGGAAACCCGCAATTATTTGATTGCTGCCCAGAAATACGACAACGGCCAAGCAGCCTTTACCGTCGGCATTGATGTGACGGAACGCCAACGGGCCATTGAAGATTTAGCCCGCTCCAAGGATCAACTGCAAGCAGTGCTCGAAGCTGTGCCGGGGATCGTTTCTTGGATTGGCGCTGATCTGCGCTATATGGGCGTAAACCGTCAACTCGCCCGCACATTCAACCGCGAACCAGAGGAGTTTGTCGGCCAAGATATTGGTTTCCTCCAGGCCAGCAGTGATTTCAATACCTTTGTAAAAGAGTTTTTCGCATCTCCCGCCCAGGATGATTTCCGGGAAGTGGAGGCGATCGTTAAAGGAGAGCCGCGCAACTATTTGATTGCTTCCCAGAAGTACGACGATGGCAAGGCGGCCTTTGCGGTGGGTGTAGATGTTACGGAGCGACAGCAGGCCCTGAAGGCGTTGCAACGGGCCGAAGAAAAGTACCGGATGATTTTTGAAAATGCCGTCGAGGGGATTTTTCAAACCACACCGGAGGGCCGTTATCTCAGTGCTAACCCTGCTTTGGCTCGTATCTACGGCTACAATAGCCCCGAGGATTTGGTTAATCAGTTAACCAATGTGGAGGCGGATCTCTACGTTGACCCCAAACAGCGACAGGTTTTTGTTGAGGCTCTGACGCGGGACGGTAAAATTGTCGGGTTTGAGGCGCAGATTCGGCGGCGCGATCGCGCCATTCGCTGGATTTCCGAAAATGCCCGCGCTGTCTACGATGATGACGGCACAATCCTCTATTACGAGGGGACGGTGGAGGATATCACCGACCGTAAACAGGCGGAAATGACGCTATTAGAACTCAATGAAGAGTTAGAAAGTCGCGTCCAACAGCGCACCGCTGAATTACAACAATTAAATATGCAGTTGATCATGGAAATTGGTCAGCGGGAAAGGATTGAATCGGCATTACGCACCTCTGAGGCGGAGTTGCGGGCGTTGTTTGCGGCGATGACGGATATTATCACCGTCTTTAACCATGAGGGCCGCTATGAAAAGATCGTCAGCACCAATTCTGAACTGCTCTACACCCCGGAAGAGGAGTTACTCGGCCGTTCCATTCAGGAGATCTTACCCTCGGAGCAAGCGGCGCTGTTTCTTGAACATATTCAGCGGGCATTAGAAGAAGATCAGATTATTAATCTGGAATATAGTTTGCCGGTTAACGGTGAAGACGTTTGGTTTGCGGCCACGATTTCCCCCCTGCCCGATCGCTGTGTGATGTGGGTGGCGCGGAATATTACGGAGCGACGCAAGGTGTTAGATGCACTCTCTAAAGCAGAGGCGAAATATCGCAGTATTTTTGAAAATGCAGCGGAGGGGATTTTCCAAACCACCACCGATGGTCGTTATATCAGTGCAAATCCAGCTTTAGTCAGAATGTATGGCTATGATTCTTTTGCAGAGATGGCCGCCCGGATTCAAAATATTGATGAGCAGGTTTATGTGGAGCAGGGGCTACGGCAACAGTTCCGGGAGCAGTTGGAGCGCAATGGGGTCATGACGGGGTTTAAGGCTCAGGTGCGCCGCAAGGATGGCTCGCTGATTTGGACTTCGGAAAATGCCCGATTGGTCTGTGATCATGAGGGTCAACCTCTGTATTACGAGGGGACAGTGGCGGATATCACCAAGCAGAAGGCCGCTGAAGATGCCTTGCAGTTGGAACAGCAGCGGTCGGAGGCGTTGTTATTGAATGTTTTGCCAAAGGCGATCGCCGAGCGGCTGAAAAGGGAAGAGCGGGCGATCGCCGAACGTTATGATCAAGTCACGATCCTCTTTGCCGATATTGTTGACTTCACCTCGTTATCGGCGCAAATTTCCCCGACGGAGTTAGTGGAGCAGTTAAATGATATCTTTTCCGCCTTTGATCAATTGGCGGAATGGTACAACCTGGAGAAAATTAAAACCATCGGGGATGCCTACATGGTAGCGGGGGGGATTACGGCAACAACCGCTAACCATGCCCCAGCCATGGCAGATATGGCCCTAGATATGCAGTTAGCCATGACCCAATTCCGCCAGAGCGACGGCCAACCCTATCGCCTCCGGATGGGCATCCACACCGGGCCAGCGGTGGGCGGTGTGATTGGCATTAAGAAATTCATCTATGACCTGTGGGGCGATACCGTCAATGTGGCTTCACGGATGGAGGCCCAAGGGATTGCAGACATGATCCAAGTCACCGAGGCCACCTATCAGTTAATTCATGAGCAATTTTTCCTCGAAAATCGGGGGGAAATCTTAGTCAAGGGTCGGGGGTTGATGAATACCTACTGGCTACGGGGGCGGCGGGGGTGAATGGAAGGATGAAGGATGAAGGATGAAGGGGAAAGTGCGATCTGTCTGTTGCCCATTCCTATTCTCTCCATTGAGTTAAACCCGACAGGCTGTAGGGGCGTTGGCGTAAGCCTGCCGGAGGCACAAAAATTTTTCGCCCTCCCCCTAGACAGCGGGATTGTGATGGGATGACCAGGTTTGGCGAGCGAATACTCAGCCCATTGTCAAGTTTTATGACAAAAACGTTAATTTTGTTTATCAAATTGTGTCAAAGTCTCCCCCTATCGGGTAGAAGGTCAACATTTTTTGATACAACCTAACACTGAGTATCCAAAACAAAGCATTGATGGCGGGCCAGGCTTACCCACGGAACATCCCCCATCATCATCCACAGAGAGAGGAGACAGCCTATCTATGTTCACCCACGTCAAGTCCACCATTCGCAGCATTACGCCGGACGCGCAGGACAGTCGTTCCCTTGTTAAGGTGGTCTATGTCGTGCTAGAACCTCAGTACCAAAGCACGCTGACCGCTGCGATCAATTCCATCAACAAGAATAACCCCCATGTGGCCATTCAGGTGAGTGGCTACCTGATTGAGGAGTTACGCAGCCCGGAAAACTACGAAGCGTTTCAGCGGGATGTGGCCAATGCCAATATATTCATTGCCTCGCTGATTTTCATTGAGGATTTAGCGGATAAGGTCGTTGCCGCTGTCCAGCCCCATTGGGAAAATCTTGATGTTTCCATCGTCTTCCCCTCCATGCCCCAGGTGATGCGCCTCAATAAGATGGGCAAGTTTACGATGGAGAATTTGGGGCAGTCGAAGGGGGCGATCGCCCAATTCATGAAAAACCGTAAAAAGCAGTCTGGGTCTTCGTTTCAAGACAGTATGCTCAAACTGCTGCGGACGCTGCCGAAGGTGTTGAAATATCTGCCCATTGACCGCGCCCAGGATGCCCGTAACTTCATGCTCAGTTTTCAATACTGGCTGGGGGGTTCGGCGGATAATTTAGAAAATTTCCTGTTGATGTTGGCGGATAAATATGTCGTCAAACAAGAAGGGTTTAGCTATGCCGATCCGGTGGTCTATCCCGATATGGGCATTTGGCATCCCCTCGCCCCGAAGATGTTCGAGAATGCCCATGAATATTGGCAGTGGTTTAACGAGCGGGACGATATTACCGAGGATCTCCGCGATCCCCTTGCCCCCTGTGTGGGGTTGGTGTTGCAGCGTACCCATTTAGTCACTGGGGATGATGCCCATTATGTGGCGATGGTGCAGGAATTGGAGGCGACTGGGGCGCGGGTGATGGCGGTGTTTTCCGGCGGGTTGGATTTTGCCAAGCCCGTGGATGAATATTTTTGGGATAAGCGGATTCAAGGGGTAGAGCCGACCCCCTATATTGATGTGGTGGTTTCCCTCACAGGATTTGCCCTCGTGGGTGGCCCGGCGCGGCAGGATCACCCCAAGGCGATCGATTCCCTCAAACGGTTGAACCGCCCCTATATGGTGGCTCTGCCCCTCGTGTTCCAAACGACGGAGGAATGGGAAGAGAGCGAATTAGGTTTACACCCGATCCAAGTGGCGTTACAGATTGCGATTCCGGAATTGGATGGGGCGATCGAGCCGATTATTCTTTCCGGGCGGGATGGGGCCACGGGTCGGGCCATTGCGTTACAAGACCGGGTGGAGGCGATCGCCGGTCGGGCCCTCAAATGGGCCAACCTGCGCAAAAAACCGAAACTGAATAAAAAGGTAGCAATCACCGTCTTCAGTTTCCCCCCCGATAAAGGGAATGTGGGAACGGCGGCCTATCTCGATGTGTTCGGCTCCATCTACGAAGTAATGCGGGCCTTACAAAACAACGGTTACGACATCGACGAACTGCCGGAATCCCCCGAAGCCCTGATGAATGCGGTGATCCACGATGCCCAAGCCCAACTGGCCAGCCCAGAGCTAAACGTGGCCTATAAAATGTCCGTCCCCGAATACGAGCGGCTCACCCCCTACCACGAAAAACTCCACGAAAATTGGGGCGAAGCACCGGGCCACCTCAACACCGACGGTCAAAATATGCTGATCTACGGCAAACATTTTGGCAACCTCTTCATTGGGGTTCAGCCCACGTTTGGCTATGAAGGCGACCCGATGCGCCTACTGTTTTCTCGTTCCGCCAGCCCCCACCATGGTTTTGCCGCCTACTACACCTATTTAGAAAAAGTGTGGCAAGCGGATGCGGTGTTACATTTCGGCACCCATGGCTCGTTGGAATTCATGCCCGGTAAACAAATGGGGATGTCGGATAATTGCTATCCCGATAGCTTAATCGGCTCGATTCCCAACCTCTACTACTACGCCGCCAACAACCCCAGCGAAGCCACCATCGCCAAGCGCCGCAGCTACGCCGAAACCATCAGCTACCTCACCCCCCCCGCTGAAAATGCCGGGTTATACAAAGGGTTAAAGGAATTGAGCGAGTTGATCGGCTCCTATCAAAGCTTGAAGGAAGGGGGCCGGGGGATTCAAATCGCCCTCACCATTGCCGATCAAAGTATCCTGCTCAATTTGGATAAGGATATTCCTGAATTAGCCGACCCCGATGCGCTCAAGGCCAAATTACAGGAGCCAGAAGCCGGAGAAACGCGGGATAATTTCATTGGTTCGGTGTATCGTCGCCTGATGGAAATTGAATCGCGCCTCTTGCCCTGCGGCCTCCATGTGATTGGCAAACCCCCCACAGCGGAAGAAGCGGTGGCCACTTTGGTGAATATTGCCAGTTTGGATCGGGAAGAGGATGGGTTAAAGAGTTTGATGCGGATCATTGCCGAAAGCATTGGCCGCAATATGGAGGAGGTTTATCGGAATAGCGATCGCGGCATCCTTACCGATGTCAACCTCTTGCAAGACATCACCACCGCCACCCGCGCCGCCGTAGGAGCCTTGGTCAAAGCCCAAATCGATAATGATGGCCGGGTTTCGATGCTCTCGAAGTTGAACTTCTTCAACCTGGGCAAAAAAGCACCCTGGGTGGAATCCCTCCATCAATCCGGCTATGCCAACGTCAGCGAAAGCGACCTCAAACCCCTGTTTGAATATCTGGAATTCTGCTTAGAGCAGATTTGTGCGGATAACGAATTGGGGGCATTGCTCAAGGCCCTAGAAGGGGAATATGTCCTTCCTGGCCCTGGCGGCGACCCGATCCGCAACCCCCTCGTTTTACCCACCGGCAAAAATATCCACGCCCTCGATCCCCAATCGATCCCCACCCTGGCGGCAATTCAATCGGCAAAAATCGTCGTCGATCGCCTCCTCGAACGCCAACGCCTCGACAACGGCGGCAATTATCCCGAAACCATCGCCTGTGTCCTCTGGGGAACCGACAACATCAAAACCTACGGCGAATCCCTGGCGCAAATCCTCTGGATGGTGGGGGCGAAACCCGTCCCCGATGCCCTGGGCCGGGTGAATAAGTTGGAATTGCTCTCCTTAGAAGAGTTGGGCCGTCCCCGCGTTGATGTGGTGGTGAACTGCTCCGGTGTGTTCCGGGATCTATTTATTAACCAAATGGCGTTATTGGATCAAGCGGTGAAGATGGCCGCCGAAGCTGATGAACCCTTGGAAATGAATTTTGTCCGCAAGCACGCCCTAGAGCAGGCGGCAGAAATGGGAATTAATTTGCGCCAAGCCGCTACCCGTATCTTCTCCAATGCCTCCGGTTCTTATTCGAGCAACATCAATTTAGCGGTGGAAAATAGCTCTTGGGAAGAGGAAAAAGAATTGCAAGATATGTATCTCAATCGCAAATCTTTTTCCTTCAATTCCGACAATCCGGGGATTATGGATGAAAGCCGCGAGGTGTTTGAAGCGGCGTTAAAAACCGCTGATGTCACATTCCAAAACCTCGATTCTTCAGAAATCAGCCTCACGGATGTGTCCCATTATTTCGACTCTGACCCCACAAAAGTGGTGGCCAGTTTGCGGGATGATGGCAAGAAACCGGCGGCCTATATTGCGGATACCACGACGGCTAACGCCCAGGTGCGATCGCTCTCCGAAACCGTCCGCCTCGATGCCCGCACGAAGATGCTCAACCCGAAATGGTATGAGGGGATGCTCTCCCACGGCTATGAAGGGGTGCGGGAACTTTCTAAGCGGCTGGTGAATACAATGGGCTGGTCAGCCACAGCGGACGCGGTGGACAATTGGGTCTACGAGGACACAAATAGCACGTTTATCAAAGACCCGGAAATGTGCAAGCGTCTGATGGATCTCAATCCCAATTCGTTCCGCCGGATGGTGGGGACGTTGTTGGAGGTGAATGGTCGCGGCTATTGGGAAACCTCGGAGGAGAACATTGAGCGCCTCCAGGAGCTTTACCAAGAGGTGGAAGACCGCATCGAAGGGGTGGAGTAAGGTTTAATGCCAAAACCTTAGGTCAAGAAAGGGATGCTTTGGCATCCCTTTCTTGATGTGCTAGATTGAAATTCTCAATGTTGAGGCTTGAGAGCATGACCAATGTACTCACTCAAAAATTAACGCTAGCAGAATTTTTAGAGCGACCCGATCTTGAAGAGTCCCCTGCTTGGGAATATGTGGCGGGTCATATTGTCCAAAAGCCAATGCCAAAATTTCGACATTCCCTTTTGCAGAAGCGATTACTGAGTGCGATCGATGATCCCCTAGGTCACTATCTAGCATTGCCTGAGTTGCGTTGTACCTTTGGCAATCGCTCCATCGTTCCTGATGTGGTCGTGATTGCATTAGAACGGATTCAACTCAATGATTTAGGGGAACCGCAGGATAGCTTTACCCAAGCACCGGACTGGGCGATCGAAATTCTCTCCCCGGATCAGAGTACGAATCGAGTCATCGATAATCTTTTGCATTGTCTCAATCATGGGTCTCGATTGGGCTGGCTGGTTGATCCTCACGATTATTCTGTGCTGATCTTAAATACCCAACAAGAAATCAAGATCTGTCGGGCAGAGCAATCCCTTCCTGTTCTCCCTGAGATTAATGTGGAACTTACGGCACAGGATGTTTTCGGTTGGCTAAAATTGGGTAAAAACGGTTAGTTTTTAAAGGTTGATTGCGTTAGCATAATGGGCAGATGATGATCCCTATTGACGGTTAACGGTCTAATGGAACAAATTACTGATCAAGCACTCAATGCTAATTTAGCAGCAACCTTGGATAAGGTTTGTGAGAGTCATAGGGCGATCGCCATTACTCGGCCTAATGGTAGAGCGGTGGTGATGCTTTCGCAGGAAGAGTATGAATCTTTAACGGAAACGGCCTATTTATTCCGCAGTCCTACCAATGCTCGGCGATTACTCGATTCTATTGCAGAACTAGAATCGGGCGGAGGCAAAGAACGGGAGTTGATCGAGTGACGCTGATTTTTTCTGAAAATGCGTGGGCAGATTATTTATATTGGCAGGAGTGCGATCGTAAAATTCTCAAGCGGATCAATGCCCTGATCAAAGATATTCAGCGACACCCTTTTACGGGGATTGGGAAACCAGAACCCCTCAAACATGGCTTTTCTGGGTATTGGTCACGGCGAATCACAGACGAACATCGTATCGTTTACAAAGTTGAAAATAATTCGATCCAAATTGCCCAGCTTCGTTATCACTACTGATGTTCAAAGCGTGCTTATGGATTGAATTGTACAGACTTAACTATAAACTCAAAAAATTAACGAGGTAAAAATTATGCCCAGGAATTCCAAATTTGAAGGCATGATCCTAAATCTTGCCGATATTTATAACCCAGAACAACAACTACGTGAACTAAAATGTAAATTAAAGTACGGCGTTACGTTCAACAGCTTTATGAATGATCCTTCGTCAATTGTTTGTTATCCAATCTCTAGACGAATTTTTTCAATTGAGCGCATTATCGTCAAGGTTGAACACCGAGATCATAAAAACCCTTCATACTGTCCTAATCCTGTGGACTACTGCTATTCCAGGGCAGCCGATCGCAAGATGTCGGTTGCCAAGTGGATTGACACAAGGTTTAACAAATGTTTTCCGCACCTTAAAGCTACTGTCGTAAGTCTTGAGATAAACGATCAAGATATCAGTTACCAATACAAACAAGTTTCCCAAGGTATTCAGTTATCTGAAGTAGAGCGAAAAAGGGAATGGATATCTTCTATATATGGGGGATTTGAAGAGGAGGCATGGATACCTCGTTGGTGTGCATATTTTGCAGATCTAAATGTAACACTTTCATTTTCAAGAGATAAATCCGACCCTGAACGAACTCAGCAAGCTATAACCGCGATTCAAAAAGAGCTAGAAAATCATAATATATCAAATGAAATTGAAAAAGTATTTCACAAAGTTAATGGTAAAATTCATTTACCCAGGGTTGTCTTGACCGGTGCTCAATGTACTCAACTCGAAAACTATTTTAGTGAATTAGCCGAAAAACATGGTGGACAAAGTTCGTTCTCCTGGGAAGCTGACCAATTCTTACATGAACCATTTAATGCCAAGAATGTTGGAACTGATGCTGAAGACTTGAAACAAATCCTTGGAGAATCTCATTAAACTCATAGACAACTTAAAAATACCCAATTAAAACAATATGACTCCTAAAGAACAACTTGTGCATGAACTTGAAACAGCACCCGAAACTCTAATTAGTGAATTATTGGTTTTTCTGCGTTTGGCGAAGATGAGACATTACAGCCAAACAGAACAGCCCTTATGGGGATTCATTGAGGAATTAGTTGCCGATATTCCCCCAAGCGTTCTAGATACATTACCCAGTGATGGTGCAGTGGAACATGACCACTACATCTATGAAACGCCTAAACCGCTTAAACAAGGTTTCGTGTAGGTAATGGAATGGAAAAAAGTAGTAAATTTATCCTGATTTTATTGAGCCTGTTGGGCCTGTACTTCCTGGGCTATGTTTATGCTCGGCTGTTTGTTTTTCACGCGGTAGAGCGCTACTTAGGGGCAGAAGGCAAAGCCTATCCCAGACAGGACTATATTACGAAAAGGGATCAGCCGGCGGGAGAAGGATGGGAATATCAGTTGTTTTTGCCCGCGATCAAACTTGAAGAAAGCATCGTTAATTATTTTCATAATCGGTAAGTTGTCTTACCCATTCCGGTTCTTCAGAAAACAGGGTGAAATTGACTCGATTGAATACCAAATCTGCATAGGGGCGAAAAATTTTTCGCCCCTACATCAAGGGTTTCAATGTTGAATAAATTTAGCGGATCACCTTAAACTTTGAAGCCCCCCCATGGGGCGATCGCCCCTGATCACAAAAAAACAGCAAGGCTACAATGGTGATCGTTTACTCCCATTGTTAACCTTGCCAATCTGTGAGGGTGGATGCCCACCCCACAAGACTAGGGAATCCCTAGAGGGCGTTGGCTTGAGCCACCACGTTATCTACAGTGAAGCCGTATTTTTCCATGATCGTCTCGCCAGGAGCCGATGCACCGTAGCCATCCGTACCGATGGACGCGCCCGCACTGCCTACATAGCGGGCCCAACCGAAGGTTGTACCGGCTTCCACAGACAGCCGTTTCGTCACTGCTTTCGGCAGAACCGATTCCTTGTACTCATCGCTCTGCTCTTCAAACAACGTCCAGCAGGGCATTGACACAACCCGCACCTTCTTCCCTTGGCTGGTGAGTTTTTCCGCTGCTTCCACACAGAGGCCCACTTCCGAACCCGTGGCCAAGAGGATTAGATCCGGCGTACCGTCGCAGTCGTTGAGCACATAGGCTCCCTTCGCCACTGCATCCGCGCTGGAGTTCACCAGATTCGGTACACCTTGACGGGTGAGGGCTAAGGCGCTGGGGCGTTGGCGGCTGGTGATCGCCACCTTGTAAGCACCGGAGCATTCCCGACCATCGGCGGGGCGGAACGTTAAGAGGTTGGGGATAATCCGCAGGGAGGCGATGGTTTCCACGGGTTGGTGGGTGGGGCCATCTTCACCGAGGGCAATAGAGTCATGGGTGAGAATGTAGATCACCCCGGCTTGGGAAAGGGCAGAAAGGCGCAGCGCCCCCCGCAGGTAGTCGGCAAACACCAAGAACGTCGCGCAGTAGGGGATTAACCCGGAACCATGGAGCGCAATCCCATTACAAATTGCCGCCATGCCATGCTCCCGCACCCCAAACCGGAGGTTACGGTTTTCATAACTGCCCTTTTGGAAGTTGCCGGAGCATTTCAATTCCGTCAGGTTGGAATGGGTCAAGTCCGCCGAGCCGCCGATTAATTCTGGCAGGTGGGGGGCGATCGCATTCAACGTGATTTCCGAATGCTTCCGAGTCGCCAGGACTTTATCTTCCGGGCTGGGGTTGGGGAGGTCTTTGTCCCAACCACTGGGCAGTTCACCACTGAGGAGCCGTTCAAATTCAGCGGCTTCGCTGGCATATTGGGCTTTGTATTGGGCCAATTGGGCTTCCCATTCTGCTTGGTAGCTTGCACCCCGCTCGATCGCCTTGCGGCAATGGGCTAAGGCATCGGCGGGAACTTCAAATTCCCCATAGGTCCAACCGAGATTTTCGCGGGTCAGCTTCACTTCATCGGGGCCGAGGGCAGCACCATGAACGCCAGCGGTATCGGCTTTGTTGGGGGAGCCGTAGCCGATGGTGGTGGTGACTTTAATTAAAGTGGGCTTGTCGGTGACGGATTTGGCGGTTTCAATGGCGCGGGCGATCGCCTCTAAATCCGTATTGCCGTTTTCCACATGGAGCGTATGCCAACCATAGGCTTCAAACCGAGCGCAAACATCTTCGGTAAAGGCAATATCCGTGGAGCCATCAATGGAAATGTGGTTATCGTCATAGAGGGCGATCAGTTTCCCTAAACCCCAGTGACCCGCCAAGGAGCAAGCTTCCCCAGAAATCCCTTCCATGTTGCAGCCATCGCCGAGGATGACATAGGTGTAGTGGTCAACAATGGTGGCATCGGGCTTGTTGAATTTGGCGGCCAAGTGGGCCTCAGCAGCCGCTAAACCTACCCCATTACAAATCCCTTGACCCAAGGGGCCGGTGGTGACTTCCACACCCAAGGTTTCAAAATTTTCCGGGTGGCCCGGGGTTTTAGAACCCCATTGGCGGAACTGTTTCAGATCATCGATGGTCACGCTGTCATAGCCCATCAGGTGCAGTAGGGCATATTGCAACATACAGCCATGACCGGCAGAGAGCACGAAGCGATCGCGGTTAAACCAGTGGGGGTTTTTCGGGTTGTAGCGCATGAAGCGATCCCAGAGCACAAAGGCCATGGGAGCCGCCCCCATTGGTAGGCCAGGGTGGCCAGAGTTCGCTTTTTGCACCGCATCAATGGCTAAAAAGCGAATGGAATTAATGCAAAGTTCTTCGAGGGATTGACTAGCAACAACCATATTTAATCTGACGATAGGTGGGAATAAAACAACGGATGCACAAAGCCAGTATTCTGGCTCAAGCATTTCGGAAGGCGATCGCCGCCGTGCCACCCCCTATCATCCCATCTAGGGATCGCTCTCGCAAGAGTGAATTCTAATTCTTCCCTCCCCCTTGGGCGGCCCGATGGTCGTCTTGGATCTGCCCCCCATGGCTGAGGATGACCACCGGCAAAGGGGGAGCGATCGCCACTTTTTCCAATTCAGCTCAGATTTTGCTGAATTTTGTAAAGAGAGCGCGTATGCTATGGAATATTTCCCGAGCCACCTAGGAGGCTTCATGCTTCAGACCCCCTTAACCTTGACGTTTAAACTCTTTGCCCTCGCCCCGCAAATTTCCGTCACCGATGCCCAGGATCAACTGGTGCTTTACGTTAAGCAAAAGCTATTCAAGCTTAAAGAAGATATTAAAGTCTGTAGCGATCGCAGTCAAACTCAGCAACTGTACTCGATTAAAGCGGATCGCATCATCGACTTTTCCGCCGCCTATCGATTCACCAATGCTCAAAACCAAGCCCTCGGTTCCGTCAAACGGAGAGGACTGCGCTCCATCTGGCGGGCCCACTACGATATTTTTGGCCCCGATCAAACGGAAACCCCCCTGTACACGATCCGCGAAGAAAACCCTTGGGTGAAGGTACTCGATGGCCTCCTGTGCGAGGTTCCCATTGTCAACTTCTTTACCGGGTTTATCCTCAACCCTGTTTATCTCGTCGAAAACCCCGAAAAAACCGTCGTGATGCGCCTCTCAAAAATCCCCACCTTCCTCTCGCGCAAATTCACCGTCAAACAGATGGATCAATTGGATGACAATCGCCAAATCACCATTGTTCTCAGTTTGTTGATGATGGTGCTCTTAGAGCGCGGCCGTGGTTAATGATTAATGAAAGGTTAAGGGCTGACCCCATCAACCTGTAGGGGCGAAAAATCTTTCGCCCCATCGCAAATCCCATCAACCTGTAGGGGCGAAAACGCTTTCGCCCCATCTCAAATTCAAACACGGCTCCCCGTCGGGTATTTTTCAAACCAAGCCCGCATTTTGCCAGGATTCAGCAACCCTCGCGGATCGACAAATTCCTTAAACGCCAGTTGCACCGGATCAATCACTTTGCGGCCCCCATCTTCGAGAATATAGGTGTGGGGGTTGGCGATCGCACAGCCCGCCGCCTCATGGAGGGCAATAATCTCATCGAGCCGCTCCGGTGTGGTGTAGCGCACCAACTGTAACCCGGCAGGCATCACTCGACCCTCCCCCCGCAGAAACTCCAAATGGATCATCACTTCATCGCCAAACTCCTTCTCCATCGCCAACACCCGCTCCACCGTGAAATAGAAGGTCTGTAAATAAGTGATAGTGGGATCAACGGCGCGGGCGTGGAGGGTGGTGTGGTTCCAGGTAAATTCCGCCAAACTGATCCCTTTTTGGGCTTCTAGGGCGGATTTTTCATAGGTAATCCTGCCCCCAAATTCCTGAACCAGTTCCCGGAATAACTCAAGGGAAGACTCCGCAATCATCACCAGGGCGCAGGCTTGGCCCTTGGGTAAATAATCCTGTAGGGCCGTTAAATACGGACATACTGACGGCGCACAAACGGTGATCAATTTTTTCATGAGGCCATCCGTCTCCCCTAAGACTTGGCCAAAGTTTGCCACTGTCGCCAGATCGGGAAACGTGATTATCAGTTCTGCCCAATCATAGGCAGGGGCGAGGGGCAATTCCAAACGGGTAATAATCCCATTCGTGCCATAGGCATGGTTAACCTGTTGCACCGCATCCCCCCGCAGTTCTAGCACCTGGGGGTAATTTTCGAGGGTAACGACCCGTACCGCGTTGAGATTGCCGCGATCGCGCAGTTGCCCATAGGTAATCGAACCGATCCCCCCACTGCCGCCGCCAAAAAAGCCGCCAACGGTCGCAGTGCGATAGGTGGAGGGATACATCCGCCATTCCCACCCCTCAGGGCGGGCCTGTTTATCAAAGTTGGCCAATCGCACCCCCGGATCCACCGACGCAACACCCTGACGAATCCAATGGATCTGATTGAGTTTGGTTAAATCGAGGACAATGCCCCCCTTGAGCGGCACACATTGCCCATAGTTCCCCGTTCCGGCTCCCCGCACCGTGAGGGGAATCTGGTAACGAGTGCAAACCTGGGCTACTCGCAAGACATCCACCTCACTGGTGGGCCGCACCACCAAATCCGCCCGCTTATCCGCCAATTGGGCCGCGAGGATGGGGCTGAAATGGTAGTAGTCCTGGGAAAGTTTGGTGAGTTGATTGGGATCAGTAATTTGTTCAATTCCTGAGAGGGCGGCGATCGCCCGCTCCCAAGGAATCTCAGCGGCAAAGGCAGTCATGGAGGTGTTGTTGAAATTTTTCCCATTGTAGCGAGCCAAGGGGGTTGCGCATTGCTCATTTCAGACGGCGGGCCGGAGGATGACAGGGAATTTCAATCACAAATTCCGTCCCTTCCTTGAGGGTTGATTGACAGGTAAGGCGGCCATGATGGCGTTCGGTGATGATTTGGTAACTAATCGACAGGCCCAGCCCTGTACCTTTCCCCACCGGCTTCGTCGTGAAGAAGGGATCAAATAAACGGGACTGCACTTTGGTACTAATGCCCGGGCCATTGTCGGCAATGCGGATCACAATCCAATGATCCTCAATCCGGTGTTCAGTGGTAATTTTGATCCAACTGGGGTGGGCTTGGCAGTCGGCGGGCGATCGCCCCTGATCCCGCTCATGGAGGGCATCAATGGCATTGCTGAGAATATTCATAAACACCTGATTGAGTTGACCGCCATAGCAATCCACCAGAGGCAACGGCTCATAGTTACGGGTAATCCGAATTTCTGGGTGATTCGCCGCTGGCTTGATTTGATTTTTGAGGATCAACAATGTGCTTTCAATGCCTTCTAGGAGATCCACGGGCTTCACCCCCATTTCATCCATCCGCGAAAACACTTTCAAGGATTGAACAATTTCCCGAATCCGCACCGTGCCTAAGGTCATCGACTTCATCAACTTCGGGAGATCGGCTTGAATAAACTCAATATCACTGCTGTCCAATTGCGTTTGAATCGGGGCCACGGGTTCCGGGTAATGGGTTTGATAGAGCCTGAGGAGGGCGAGGAGTTCCTCGGTGTAGTCATTCAGGTAGGCCAAGTTGCCATGGATGAAATTAACCGGATTGTTAATTTCATGGGCCACCCCCGCCACCAATTGCCCCAAACTGGACATTTTTTCCGTCTGGATCAATTGAGTTTGCGTGTTTTGGAGCTTGTGGAGCATTTTGCGGAGGTTTTCCGCTTGGCGTTTGAGCTTTGCCTCGGAACGTTGGCGATCGCGAATATCCCGACTCATGATCGCTAGCCCCAAAGGTTCCCCCGTATCGGGGCTGTGGATGATGAAAACCGTCAAATCCACCGGAATCGCCACCCCGGTTTGGAAATGACGGAACCGAAATTCTCCCTGCCAAGTCCCGGTCTGCATCACGGTGGCCATCACCACCTGTTGATAGGCAGCACGGTCTTCCGGGAAAATCAGATCGCTGAGATGGTGGGTTTTTGCGGTAGCTTCATCGGGCAACCCCACCAGAGCTAAACCCGCTTCATTGAGAAATAAAATATCCCCTTCTTTATGGGCCACACCGATCAGATCCGCACTGTTTTCCACCAACGTCGCTAAACGTTGCCGCTCTTCGCGAATTTTTTTGGTCTGGGTAATATCGGTGGTAATCCCTAAAAACCCAATCACTTCCCCTACCTCATTGCGGATCACATCCGCCCGGAGCAAACATTGCATCAATCGCCCTTGACAGGAGCGCTGTTCAACTTCCCCAATCCACGATCGCCCCTGTTTGAGCGTTATCAAAATTTCCCCATAGATCAGGGGATCGGCAAATAAAACCCCTAGCCCTCCCTCCCGGTTGAGGGCCTCCACCGTCGGACAGGCAAACAGGCGGCAAAAGGCGGCATTTTGATAGATGTGCCGACCTTGAGCATTGGTGATACTAATGGCATGGGTACTACTTTCGACGGCGTATTTGTAGCTGAGGAGTGCGGTTTCCGTGGCTTGCTTCGCCGCTAAAAGTTTTAATTCGTCTTCTTTCGTGGGGGTGATATCCATGAGCAGACCATCCCAGAGAATATCGCCGTTGGGCAATAACTCCGGCCGGGAAGCGCCGGAAATCCAGAGGATGCGACCATTGGGTAAGACCATCCGGCCTTGCCAATGCCAGGGTTCTAAGGTTGCTTCTGATTTGGCGATCGCCGCTGTAAAACTGGCGTAGTCTTCTTGAGCAATACAACGGATTAACACCTGGGCATTCTCTTGAATACTGGTAGCGCTTAGTCCTAAAAGCTGCTCACAACTGGTGCTAATAAAGGGAAAGCGAACCGTGCCATCGGTAGATTTAAGAAATTGATACACAACACCGGGAATATGGGCCGCAATCCGCTGTAATGGGTTAGACAGAGGAGGAGTGGACACAAAAGCAGAGGTCACTGATTGGACTGAAGGACGCATGGTAAAAAAGGTTTATCAAAAAAGGCGTTTTAAAATTTAGATCTAGATCAATTTGATCACTTCCTTGACCGTGGGTTGACGGAGAATAATAATAACCCGATGGCAAGCAAGGGGATCTTCCCTCCTAAATCAGCAGGATTTTTGTGATCTTGTCTCTTTTTTCCAAATTGTAAAATTCTCTTCAGGATTATTAATCAAATATCACAAAAATTAATGTACTGACTCCATGGGGGTCAGGAAAGATACCATCAGGGGTGATTTTGCCCGAAAATTTGCTAAAAATAAACATTAAAACGGCCTTAGACTAAGGGTTAGCCTTGGCTTTTTTTTCTCTTCCCCATGACCACTTTGGATTTCACTGTTGCGGCCCTTGCTCCCGAGCGATTGCCCTTTAGCTTAGAATGGCTGCCGCCCCCGGCTTATTTTGTGGGCGGTACGGTGCGGGATGCTTTGCTCCAACGTCAAGGGGAGCGGTTTGATGTTGATTGCGTGGTGGACAGTGGGGCGATCACCAAGGCGCGGGCCCTAGCGGATCACTATCAGGCGGGGTTTGTGGTGTTGGATCGCGATCGCCAGATTGCCCGTGTTGTCTTTGACCAAGGCACGGTGGATATTGCCCAGATGGTGGGGGAGCATCTCGAAGCGGATTTAAACCGGCGAGATTTTACGATTAATGCGATCGCCTATGACCCCCACCATCAAACCCTATTCGATCCCCTCAATGGTATTGAGGATCTGCAAGCGGGCTTAATTCAAATGATTACCAAGGGCAATCTCCAGGATGATCCCCTGCGGATCCTGCGGGCTTATCGTCAGGGGGCCCAACTGCAATTTTCCCTCCAACCCAAAACCCGCAAGGCCCTACGGAAATTAGCCCCCCTCCTCAAAACCGTCGCGGGGGAACGGGTGCGGACAGAGTTAAATTATCTACTCATGCTCCCCCAGGCAACCCCTTGGCTCGCCTTGGCCATTGAGGATCAGATCTGGCAGGATTGGCTCCCGGATTTTACCCCCGATGCCATTCCCCAACTGGAGCAAATTGACCAAGTAGCTTGGCTCTTGAGTAAGATTTGGGATGGTTTTGGGACGCAATTGGCCCAAGTCGCTAGTCCCCAGGCCCTCAGTGCCTTGGGTTTAGCCAAGTTAGCCAGTTTGGTGACGGCATCAAGGGCAGGCGCGACGCTCAATGCCTTAAAGTATTCCCGCGCTGAAGTCCAGGCCGTCCAGCGAGCTTGGCAGTATTTGCCCCAGGTTTTGGGGCTGATGGAGCAGGAAATGGGTTTGGAGGAGCAGTACTTTTTCTTCCAAGGCGTGGGGGATGGGCTGCCGATGGTGGTGGTTTTGGCGGTGGCGATGGCGGCCCATCAGGATATTCTGCGAGAAACCCGTGCTGTTGGGGTAGTTGCGCCCTTAGTCAATGCCTATCTTGACCCTCAAAATCCCGTGGCCCATCCTACCCCCCTCGTTTCCGGCACAGACTTGATCAATCAACTCAACCTCACCCCTTCCCCGCAAATTGGTGCGCTCTTAACCCAAATTCAACTGGCCCATATCCAGGGCCAAATTCACACCCCCGCTGAGGCGATCGCCTTCGCCAAAACCCAACTTTAACCCGTTCCCCATTCCCCGTTCCCCAACTGTGAAGAAATATAGGAATCAATCCCCGCAAAAGAAATCCAGGAACCCCCCTTGATAAAATTGGGATTGATCTACCTAGAATTGCTTTGAATTCTTTTGCTTCTCCTCCCTTCACTGTGGTTCTCATCGTGCCTACCGGCATCGGGGCGGCCATTGGGGGATATGCTGGCGATGCGTTGCCTGTTGTTAAGGCTTTGGCCCCCTTGTGCGATCGCATTATTACCCATCCCAATGTTCTCAACGGTGCGCAAATGTATTGGCCCATCCCCCAAGCGCTCTATGTGGAGGGCTACGCTTTGGATCAATTTGCTGCGGGCCATTGGGGGTTAGAGCCGGTGCATCAAAACCGGATTGGGGTGATTTTTGACCAGGGCATTGAGCCAGAATTGCGCGATCGCCACCGCCAAGCCATTGAAGCCGCCCGAGCCACCCTCGGTTTACCGATTACGACGCTGATCGAAACCGATGCCCCCCTCAATGTCACACTCCAAACCTCAGGATCCGGTGCCAGTTGGGGAACTTTGGCGAATCCTGGTAGTTTATTGCGGGCGGCGGAACGGTTAGTCAATACATCCCAGGTGGAGGCGATCGCCGTCATTGCCCGTTTCCCCGATGACTTGGGCAGTGAAGCCTTAACCGCCTATCGCCACGGTTCCGGGGTGGATGCCCTCGCCGGAGCCGAAGCCGTGATTTCCCATCTCATCGTTCGCCAATTTCGCATCCCCTGCGCCCACGCCCCTGCCCTTGCACCCCTGCCCTTAGATCCCGCTGTTGCCCCCCGATCAGCGGCGGAAGAGTTGGGTTATACATTTTTACCCTGTGTTCTCGTCGGGTTAGCCCATGCCCCTCGGTTAATTCACCAAAGCCAACCCCATCATCGCGATCAGATCTGGGCGGATCAGGTGGATGCGTTGATTGTGCCGGCCTCTGCCTGTGGTGGCAGTGCCACCCTGAGTTTAGGCGATCCGCGACAGCGCACCAATCGCCTCGTCATCGCCGTTGAAGCCAACACCACCACCCTCAACGTTCCCCCCGAACCCTTGGGCATTCGCGCCATCCGGGCCCGGTCTTATCCAGAGGCGATCGGGCTATTAGCCGCCTACCGGGCCGGCCTCGATCCCCATCTGCTTCACCCTGCTATTTCCCCCTTAAACCTGTGAACTATCCCCCTTCCTCCCCAGAGTCGGAAACCCTAACCCGGACTCAAGTGCTTGTAGCCATGATTGTCACCGCCCTCTTGCTCTTAGTCGTGGCGAAACTCTGGCAATTTTTGGGGCAGGTTCCCCTCCTCAGCGCGAAATTTACCCCCATGGCTTTCCTGTGGGGATGTGGATTAATGCTCGGTATTACCGGCGCTAGCACCTTGATTCATCGTCTTTGGCCTGCCTATCGTCGCAGCGCGGATCTCTATCTTGATCTGGTGATTCGTCCCCTCGATTGGCCAGATCTGATTTGGTTAGGATTATTACCCGGTTTAAGTGAAGAACTCCTCTTTCGCGGTGTGATGTTACCGGCTTTAGGGTTCAGTTGGGGGGCGATCGCCCTTTCCAGTCTCCTGTTTGGGGTACTCCATCTCAGTAGCTTAAATCAGTGGCCCTATATGGTTTGGGCCACCTTTGTCGGCATGATTTTGGGGGTAGGGGCGATCGTCACCGGCAATCTCATCGTACCCGTCATTGCTCATATCTTGACCAATGTTGTCTCTGGATGTCTCTGGAAATGGCATCATCAACGTACTCCCTCAGAATCCTAAACCTAGATTCCGTAAAATTCCCTAAATCGATCCGCTAAAATCCGAACAGGATCATCCTCAATACCATCCCTTTTTCCTAACCTATGAACAAAATCATTTACACATTGTTAGTGTTTATCCCCATTTCCATTGCTTCATCCCTCTTGAGCTGGGGAGAAGCCACCACCTTTATTACCGCAGCTCTAGCCATTGTGCCATTAGCGGCTCTGATGGGTTTAGCCACAGAAGAAATTGCGGTCGTGGTGGGGCCAAACTTAGGCGGCTTACTCAATGCCACCTTTGGAAATGCCACAGAACTGATTATCGCCTTTGTCGCCCTTCGCGGTGGGTTAATTGAAGTAGTCAAAGCAACCATTACTGGCTCGATTATTAGTAATTTATTGCTAGTTCTCGGCTTTTCCATGTTACTCGGTGGCCTTCGCTTTAAAGAGCAGGAGTTTCAACCCACCGCTGCCCGATTAAATGCCTCAACCATGAACCTTGCGGTCATTGCTTTGCTCGTACCCACTGCCGTTGAATACACCTCCAGCGGCATTGAAGAATCGACACTACAAAACCTCTCCGTCGCTGTTGCAGTAATCCTAATTGCAGTTTATGGCTTGACCTTACTGTTTTCAATGAAAACCCACACCTATCTTTATGATGTTGGGGTTGCTGACTTAGAAGAAAATGACCAAGGTGAAGCCATTGAAAGCCATGAAAAACCCAATATCACCCTCTGGATTATCGTGTTATTAGCCGTAACACTGTTGGTCGCTCTAGAATCAGAATTTTTAGTGGACACCTTAGAAGTTGCCACTAGTAGCCTCGGCCTCACTTCCCTCTTTACCGGGGTTATTCTCATTCCCATCATTGGTAACGCAGCGGAACACGCCACCGCCGTTACCGTCGCCATGAAAAACAAAATGGATTTATCAGTAGCGGTTTCCGTGGGTTCTAGTTTGCAAATTGCCCTGTTTGTTGCCCCAGTCTTAGTCATTGCAGGTTGGCTTATGGGGCAACCAATGGATTTAGATTTTAATCCCTTTGAATTAGTTGCAGTCATTGTGGCTGTGTGGGTTGCCAACTCTGTTAGCTCCGATGGAAAATCCAACTGGCTAGAAGGAGGGCTATTATTAGCCACCTATCTGGTCTTAGGGTTAGCCTTTTTCTTCCACCCCGTAGTTGTTGGGTTAGGCTAATTTTTTAGATTCACCCAATCATGATGCTAAATCTTCTTTAAGATAGGGAGATTTAGCGTCCTTTGTCAAGTTTATTTTATCAAACATTATCATGAAAATAATCCAATGGTTTAATTTTTTATTCGCACAATATCCTTTACTGTATTGGAAAATTTTAACAAGCCGAAAACAGCCTAATTTTGAAAAACTACTCTTTTTATCTCTGATTCAACGGGGAGATGTGGTCATTGATATCGGTGCAAATCGTGGTTATTATACAGTCTTGTTTTCCCATATTGTTGGTAATTCAGGAAAAGTATATGCCTTTGAACCCATACCTAGCACTTTCGAGTATTTAACTCAAACCTTAGCCCATGAACAAATTTTTTCCAATGTCATTCCCTATAACTGCGCTTTAGGGGATCAACTCGGGGAAGCCGTTTTATATTTACCGGATCACGATGATGGCCAGGCATCGATGCGCCCAGATCATCAAACAGGGTCTTGGAAAACAGTGCAGCAGATACAATCTTATATTTGTACATTACAAACCTTGGATCACTATTGCCAGAACTGGCCACGTTTAGATTTTATTAAGTGTGATGTGGAAGGGGCCGAGTTGTTAGTGCTTAAAGGTGGATCAGCAATCATTCAAAAGCATCATCCCATGGTTTATGTCGAACTGTTTTTTGATTGGACAAAAGCCTTTGATTATCATCCTTTAGATTTATTGGCTCAACTAATGGATTGGGGCTATCAGCAGTTTTATATCTGTAATGGCCAGTTTATAAAATTATTGATAGACCCCATTCCGTATTTCCAAGAGCCACCTCAAGAGTCAATTAATTTACTCTGCACGATACCGGAGTGCCATGGCGATCGCACCACTCATCTAGAACCAATCTGCACCAAAGCCCTTTGAGTGAATTAACGTTTTAAGTCACGGGGATCAAGGGCATCCCTCAACCCATCACCCAGGAGATTAAAGGCAAGAACTGTCAGCACAATCAAGCTGGCTGGCGACCAAATTAGCCAAGGTTGTAATACTAAAATTGAAGCATTGGTGGCTAAGGAGAGTAGATTACCCCAAGAGGGATCGGGTTGCTGAATGCCCAACCCAATCAGACTCAAAACGGATTCCGCTACAATAAAACTGGGAATGGAAAGTGTTGCTGCAATAATCACATAGGTTGAGGTTTGGGGGAGGATATGGCGGACAATAATCGTGAAAGAATTTGCGCCAATCACCCGTGCGGCTTTGACAAACTCCTGTTCTTTCAACGATAAAACCTGGCCTCGAATCACCCGCGCTAACCCTGACCAACTCACAAAAGAGGTGATCACTACAATGAGCAAAAAGCGCTGAGAACTGGTTAAGCCAGGGGGAAGAATTGCCGCCAATGCCACCAAAAGATAAATAGTGGGTACACTCATTAATACTTCTACCACACGCATCAAGAAGGCATCTACCCAACCCCCAAAATAACCAGCAATGCCGCCAATCAGCATCCCCAGGGGAAAAGAAATAGCAATCCCCACTAGACCAATGCTGAGACTAATTTGTCCCCCAAATAATAACCGGCTTAGTTGATCTCGACCCTGTTCATCAGTTCCCAGGAGGTTAATTCGTCCTGGCCCGATGGTTCCAAAGAGGTGGCGATCGCTTTTGATTCCGGGAAGGAAGGTATAACTATCCCCTTTCACAAATAAACGCAGAGGCGAAGGGTGCTGGAGATCAAGACTCAATTCCCGCTCTCCCGTTTCTAGATCCGTCGGGCCTTGGGTCGTTGGGTAAACATGAGGGCCAATCCACTGACCTGCTGGAGTTTGCCAATAAATCGTTGTCGGGGGCAGCAGTGAGCCATTGGTTTGGGAATTATACGGGCTATAGGGAGCTAAAAATCCCGCCAGTAAAGCACTCAGGTAGAAAAATCCTAGTAGAACAGCCCCAAATTTGGCTAAAGGATTATGCTTGAGTTTATGCCACCAATTCATAACGTTTTTACGATTTGCTCTACTTACTCTCATACTTTAACTGGTCTGACCAGACCGGATTAAGGTTTACGACAGTTTTGGTACAGATCAGCAAAACTGGGAAAAGAGGGATTAGTATAGGAGTCAGTGCTCTCTTCAGAGGTTAAGAAATGTTAGCAATTAGCCTATTCACCGACTTGGCGGCTTTTTCCCGAAATCACTGTGTTGCGATTTGCGCCACGCTGATCCCTTTAATTTTGCTAATGACGATCCAAACCCTCCTCTTAATCTATTGGCAAAAGACTACGGCTGCCCTCTTCACCTCAGTGATGATCGCCAGTGGCTTGGTTATCGCTCTGTTCCTCCATGTATCAACCTGGTTCATCATTGGTGTGATTCACCCAGTTACATTTATTTTGGCCACCTTAGGCTCCGTTTGCTTGGTCGTGAATTGGGTAGCGGTTGCATGGCGACAATGGCGATCGCCCCAAAATTTACTCAATACCTAAAACTCATCGCTATTTAATCTCCCTGTGCCGCAGCCTGTAAATCCTGAATGGAAAATACAGCTTGAAAAGCAATCCCATGGGATGAATAAAGCTCACAACCACCCGCTTCACGATCCACCAATGCCAAAATTTGGGTCACTTTGTAGCCGGCTCCCTGTAACTGCTCCACCGCCTGCATTGCTGATTGTCCCGTTGTCACCACATCCTCCAAGACAACAATATGAGCGCCATCAGGTAAATTCGGCCCCTCAATATAGGCACGGGTTCCATGACCCTTCGGTTTTTTGCGCACAATCAGAGCCGGTATAGGTTGGGCCTCCAATTCAGAAACCAAGCTCACCGCCGTCACCATCGGGTCAGCCCCCAAGGTTAATCCACCGACCGCCTGGGTTCCCTGTGGTAACATCGCCCACAGTAAACGCCCAACGGTTAACGCCCCATCCGCCCGGAGCGTCACCTGTTTCGTATTAATGTAATAACTGCTTTTTTGCCCAGAGGAGAGGGTAAAATCCCCCTCTTGATAAGCAAATTGCAGAAGTAAATCAAGGAGATGTTGCCGCAGGGAGGCGATCGATTCAGAAACCATCACAATCAAAAATAGAGATAACTTTAGATTAAAGCAAGACAACACAAAAGGCTCCACAATTAAGTAGAGCCTTTTGCTTTCAGAATATAAAGCTGGCATCGAGCTATTGTGCCAGGGGGCAACCCCCCAAGTATCGTCGCCGCAGAAGTGTTTCACAACCGAGTTCGGGATGGATTCGGAGTGGTTCCACTACGCCTTAGACACCAGCTATACCTTCAAGACTGCATAAGTAAACAAGATTTTTAGAGGTCAAGCCCTCGGTCTGTTAGGATGCCTCGGCTCCATACATTACTGCACTTCCA
>NZ_JAYGHW010000074.1:0-29360 GCF_034932185.1 Spirulina sp. CCNP1310
AACTGGGAGATTGGAGAGAAACGGATGGTGTGAAGAGAGGATAAGTCACAAAAATAGAACTGATTTACTTCTGACAAAGGGTTTTGAACGAGTACTTTGCAAACACAATCTTTTTTTCGAGGTTCCCCCAAGATATTGCGGCACAAGAGTCTGTCGCTAATGTCCTAGGGCGATCGCTTTTTTTAATTTGATAAGACCCAGATTTACTCTGGGTCTTCTTGGCATTTTAACCTTTGGTCTCATTATGGTCTATCCCGATCATCTCCCTCGACTCTCTGCCCAAGAACTACTTCCTCCCCTGAATCCTTGGTTACGTTGGGGGGGGCTGACCCTTGGTGGAACAGCGATCGCCGCTTTCCTCCTCTCCGCCGTCATTCCTTACCCCGTGACGGTGACAGCCCCGGCCACTATCCGCCCTGTGGGAGAATTACGCCTTGTGGAAGCACCGAGGGCGGGTATTGTTCGGGAGATTGTTGTGGGGGAGCATCAAGAGGTCGTAGCGGGGGAAATTATTGCCCGACTTGATGACACCCCTCTCAAAATTCAGCAGGGGCAGATCCAAGGTTTGATCGACCGCCTCGACCAACAACTGGCACAAATGACCGTACAAATCACGGCAATGGATCGTCAAAGGGTGGCAGAAGAAGAGGGGGGTCAACGGGCGATCGCCTCAGCAAGGGCGGAATGGGTGGGACAAGAACAGGATTATCGCGATCGCCAACAAAACAACCAACAGGATCTAGCCATTGCCCACACCAACCGCCGTCAAGCTGAAGCCGAGTTAAAATCCGCTCAGGCCAACCTGGAAACCGTGGAAGCATCGCTACAAGCTGCCCGCGCCCAACAGCAACGTTATGAACCCATTGCCCAAAAAGGGGCCATTTCCCAAGATCAATGGGCGCAAGTTCAGTTAAGCGTCATTGAACAAGAACAAGCCCGCGTCCGTGCTCAACAGGAGGTTGAAGCTCGTCTACAAGGAATTCAAGCCACCCAGGCTACCTTAGAAAAAGCCCAAAACGGCCTCACTCTCAACAAGAGCGAGGTGTTAATTTCAGAACAACGTTTCGCTCAACAACAGGCCACCCGTGAAGCCACCCTCGCCCGCCTGCAACAGGAACGGGAAGCCCTAACCAGTCAGCACATTGAACTACAAAAACAGCGCGATCACGAACAACGGGAACTCGACCAACTAGAGCAAGAATTGCAACACACCCTCATCACCGCTCCTATCTCCGGCACAATCTTAAAACTGAACCTGCGGAACCCCAACCAATCTCTACAACCAGGGCAAGAAATCGCCCAAATCTCCCCCCAATTCATGCCCCTCATCATCGAGGCCAGAATTCCCAGCGCAGATATTCAAGGTTTAGCCGTGGGACAAACCGCCCAAACACGAATTTCTGCCTGTCCTTACCCGGACTATGGCATTCTCATCGGTCAGGTGCAGAGTATCTCTACCGATACCTTACATCCCCCAGGTGTTGTCCAATCTTTCTATAAAGTCACCATTCAACCGGAAACCCCCCATTTTGGGCGTGTTGGTCGTTCATGTGTACTGCAGGCAGGAATGGAAGGACGGACTGATATTCTCGGAGCGAGTGAAACACTGTTGCAATGGATACTCCGGAAAGTGAGGTTAAGTACAAACCTATAATGAGGTTGTAGTTTTGGGTCAATCTGCCTACTCTTTGAACTCGCGGGTTACCTGTGATCCATGTCTAGTGCTTTTGTACCTTTTTGCGTTAAGGGGTAAAATGGAGGCAATGTTTCGATCTGCCCTGCTCTTTCAACCCAAGAAATTATGAACAGTTGTGTTTTAATGGCGCACATTGTCCAAGCTCCTGAATTGCGCTTTACCCAGGATAATCAACGGCCCGTCGCTCAAATGCTCGTCGAGTTTGCGGGTTCGCGGGACAATGACCCCCCTGGCCAGCTTAAGGTGGTGGGCTGGGGCAATCTGGCGACGGAAATTCAAGAAAACTATCAGGTGGGCGATCGCATCATCATCCACGGCTACCTCCGGATGAACACCATCGACCGCCCCGAAGGCTTTAAGGAAAAGCGGGCCGAACTCAACGCCAGCCGTATCTATAAAGCGGAGGGCAACTTTGCCCCCGTAGCGGGAACCGCTCGACCCAGCAATGTCGTTTCCATGGAAAGCTACAGTCGTCCCATGAGTAGCCCCCCCGTGGAAAGCTACAATCGCCCCGTTAGCAGTCCCGCTGCCCCCCCGGAACCCGCGCCCCTTTCCAGCGAAGATTTAGACGATATCCCCTTTTAAAGATCTCTTAAATTTTCCACCGGCTCCGGGGCCAAAATATAACGGGCCACATCCCCCCCCGTTTCGGGGGAATTGAAGGCAACTACCGTTAAAAATAGGGGTTCCGGCCGGTCGGGATGGGTGACTTCATAGACACGGATCCCTTGGTCATCCCCCAAATCCGCCCGCTCTCGCAAGCTATAGCCCTGGGCTGCTAAACTCGCCCGTAGGTTGCCCGTCACGCTCCGCAGCGTTTCCCCCGGTACGGCATAACAATCTTCTCGATTTTGACAACCGGCAACTGCCCCGGCCATGTGGGGAAAATCCGGGATTAAATCCGTTGGTTCCGGTTCAGGACTAGGACTAGGTGCGGGGCCGGGTTGTGGGGTTGGGGAAGGTTGGGTTTCAGGGTTGGGGGTTTGGGGGGGTGAGGGTTGTGGGGAGGGGACGGAGGCGTTGGCTTGAGGGGGGGGCGGTTGCGGATTGGGCGGCGGCGCAACAGTTCGGGCGGGTTGCGGGTTGGGTTGGGGCCTTGTTGGGGGGCGATGGGATCGAGGTGTGGGGGTTGGGGTTGAACTTGGGATGGGGGGACGTTGGGGTGTTGGGGTGGGTAGGCGGGTGATGGGGACATTTTCCACCTGCTCCAGTTCCGGTTCCGGCGGCGGGGGACTGGCGGGAAGGGGAATCAGAAGAATGCCTCCATGGAGGAAGCTGGCCACTGCCACCATTGCCCCAAAGAGCAGGGGCGATCGCCCCCGCTCTTTTTGGGTATTCAAGGCGTATGGAGAAGGAGGTAGATGGGCAGCCACAGGCAAAAACGGGTGAATTGTACAACAGTAGGGGCGAAAAATTTTTCGCCCCCCAAGGGTCAAAATTATCGCCAACCCACCTGATCCATCAGGCGAATCGCTTCCGCTTGGTTTTGGCCAAACTTCACCGCCCCCGTTTCCAAGTCAGCTTTAAAGTCCCCAAACCCAGCAACGACCGGATCTAATGGCGCTCCCGCCACCACCGGATATTCATTATTGCCACTGGAAAAATAGCCCTGGGCTTCCGGGGTGGTGAGATGTTCGAGGAAGGCGATCGCCCCCTGCTGATTGGGAGCATGGCGCAACACCCCCGCGCCGCTGATATTGACATGGGTTCCACGATTATCCTGATTGGGGAAAAAGATCCCCACCTTTTCCACCACTTCCCGATCCGCTGGATTCTCAGATTTCGCCAAACGGGCATAATAATAGGTATTCGCGAGGGTAATATCCCCCCGACCCGCAGCACAGTCCTGAATTTGAGCCGTATCATTGCCCTCCGGCGGTCGGGCAAAGTTACGCACCAAGCCCCGCAACCATTCTTCTGTACGGGCTGTGCCATGAACCGCAATTAAAGAAGCCACTAGGGATTGATTATAGATATTGCTCGAAGAGCGCATCAGGATCTTGCCCCGCCATTTAGGGGTGGCAAGATCTTCATAAGTGGAAAGTTGAGCCGGATCGACGCGATCGCGATTATAGAAAATCACCCGCGCCCGCGTCGAAAAACCAAACCAGCGGCCCTGGGGGTGGCGGAGCGCTTCCGGAATCCGACTCTTCAAAATTTCTGAATTCACCGGCACCAGCAAATCCTCCTGCTCCGCCATCCAGAGATTCCCCGCATCGACGGTAATCAACAAATCCGCCGGACTGTTGCGCCCTTCACTTTTAATTCGGGCGATCAACTCATTGGCCGTAGCTTCAATTAAGTTTGTCCCCATCCCACTACTGCGAGCAAATCCTGCAAATAGAGCTTCATCCGTATCATAGTGGCGGGAAGAGTAGAGATTCACCGATCGCCCCTGGGCTGATGTGGGACGTGAACCCCGTAAATCCCCTAAAACCAAGGCAGTAATGGCAGTTCCACCCGCTAAAAAGAGCCGTCGTGTGAGCATAGTTATCCTGGGTAATGGTGCTTCAGACAAGGGAAAGAAAACCCCAGTGCTTGGGGTTTACTGTTGAAAGTTATTGTCAAAGGCACTATAACACTATTGCTATCTATTCTCAAATACCCGATCCAAATTTACCCCGCAGCCCAGGCCTATCCCTAGCTATCTCCATAGTCCGGGATTGAAAAATGCAGTAATGGGCAAAGTTCTTGGTAGACTGTAGTGATCATTGGGAGTCCTGTTGATTCGAGGTGGAGAGAAGAGGTTAATGCAAGTCATGGATGATGTGATGAGGCAAGCTCAACAGGGCAGCATGGCGGCGATCATTCAGATTCTCAATGAGGCCTTAATTGAGCAAAGGGTGCGCACCCGTGCTGTCCTTGCAGATCGGGTCTTACAACTGCTGTGCGAAGCCAATACCGCCGAGCAGCTAGAACCCAGTACGATTATTCCCAAGATCCGCGCTACCCTCGAAAGCTTGGAACCCCCCAAAATTCACCGAGTCAAACTCTACGGCCGCATTGCCCAAGAGCAACAACTCCATTGGTTAGAAGATGTCACCCGCAATCCAGAAAGCGAGCTGCTCTGGTCAGAGGAACTGGTGCTGCATCGTTCCCTTTGGATCCGGCGTTGGTTTCAACGACTCCAAATCGCCCTCACCCCCGATCAAACCCTACCGGCGGTAGAACTCAATGTTCCTGTCCTTCGCCACGGCCTGCCCCCCATGCTCCGCAATACCCTAGGGTTAGCCCTGCTCTGTGGGGTTAGTTTTATGACGGGTTGGGGTTATCACCATTGGCAATCGCAAATAGAGGAGATCCCTCCCGCCGCAACCCCCATCACCGAGACCGCTCCCCCCGAACCTTCCCCCACCACAGTCGTACTCAATACCAACGGTGTACCCCTCCCCTCCGATGATCCCTTTGCCGATGCGGTGCGGTTAGCAGAGCAAATGTCCGTAGCCGGCCAAACCGCTGAAACGGCGGCTCAATGGGCTACTCTTGCTGAACAATGGCAACAGGCAGCCAACCTAATGAAGGCGGTTCCCCAAACCCATCCCCGCTATGCGACGGCTCAGGAACGGGCTTTGACGTATGCGGGATATAGTCAGGTGGCGCAACAAGAGGCGAATGCTCGGGGGGAGTAGGGAGCGGGAAGTGGGGAGTGGGGTTGGGCGCGTATAGTTGAACAAGGGAGTTTTCAACTCTCTGATTAACTCAATCGACTCTTTTCACAGCGTAGGGGGTGGGGTATGTCCGGGTTTGCAATACAGGAAATTCATCAGCGTATTTTACGACTGCTTAACAACCACCAAAAACCGAATGTGCAGTTGGGGGCGATCGCTCAAGTTTTGGGGGAGGGCCTTCAGGCCCAAGCCTGTTTAATCCTTCCGGTTCCCCACACCCACCACCATTTAGCAGGGTATTGGCAAGGGGGAGAGGGCAATGAGAAGGCGATCGCGGCTCGCCTCAAAGCCCGGTTATATGCTCAATCTCCTCAGGGGCATGGCTCCACCCCTTCAGCCTTGGGCTATTATGAAATTCCTTTACACCAGGGGGGAACCCTGCGGTTTGGCCATGGCGATCCCCAATGGCAACCGGCTTTGACGGAAAAAGAACAGGTTTATCTCTTAGATACGGTGGCGATCGCCCTAGCTCACATCGAACTCCAAACCCAACTCGATTGGCAAGCCGACGCGCACAGCCTCTTTGATCGACTGGGGGAAGCCATGCGCCAAGCCACCGACATTGATGATCTTTTTCAAGTCACCCTGAGCGAACTCAGCCCCTTCCTCCAGATGGAGCGCAGTTTCGTCACCCTGTTTAAATACAAAAACCCCCTCGCCCAACAGCCCTACAACCACGCCAAAGGAACCATCGTCAGCCGGTGGCAAGGGGACAACATTGCCCCCATCCCCGACATTGAAACCTTTAGCTTACGAGATTGTCCCTATTGCCTCCAAGCCTGGCATCAGGCCCCCACCCCTGCCGTCTTTCACTACGATGAACAGGATCCCAATGTTGCCGCCAGCATGACCCTCTGGAATTGGCAGGAATTTCCCACCCTTTTACTCTTACCGTTAATGGGTTCTAACATCACCTATGGCCATCAAGAAACCCGCCTCGTTATTGGCTTTATTGGTTTACAACAAAATAGCCCCCAATCCTGGCCAAAAATTAATCTTGAAGCCCTCCGTTGGGTCAGTACCCAAGTCAGCACCGCCATTATTCACCACAACACCCTCAAACAGGTACAAATCCTTGTTGATAAACGCACCGCCCAACTCAAAGGCAGCTTAGATGTACAAGCCCGCCTCTTTGAAAAAACCCGCCAACAGGTCGATCAACTGCGTCATTTAATCGAACTTAAGGATGAATTTCTGGATTCCGTCAGCCATGAACTGCGCACCCCTTTAACCAGTATGAAAGTAGCAATTCAAATCCTCCGTCAGCCAGAACTTTCCACCGACCGCAAACAAAAATATTTAGATCTATTGGAACAGGAATGGCAACGGGAATGCGATTTAATTCAAAATCTTTTAAAACTGCAACAATCAGAATCACAATCTTTGCTATTATCCTGGCAAGATTTTGATCTGATCGAATTTACTGAACCGTTGATTGCTGCCTTTGAACAGCGTTGGACGAGTAAACACCTGACGGTTAAAATGATCACATCCGCTACACCGTTTATTATTTGTTCTCACCCTGAGGGCCTAGAGCGAGTGATTAATGAATTGCTCACCAATGCGGGGAAATATTCCGCCGCTGATACAATTGTCGAGATTGAAATGGGCTTTGCTCAAGAGCAGTTAGTGATTGAAGTGCGCAACTATGGGCCAGGGATTTCACCGGAGGATCAGGAGCATATTTTTGATAAATTTATGCGGGGTCAGGGGGTGACACAGCAGGGGATTGCCGGGACGGGGCTAGGGTTGGCGTTAGTGAAGAATTTAATGAAGCATTTAGGAGGACGGGTTGAGGTGCGCAGTCAGTTGGAAACAGAGGAGGAGCTAGGAGAAACCTGTTTTACGCTCTATCTCCCCATCAATCCAGCGGGCCTGATTGTCAAATAACCGCCAACATTTGTAGTACGAACTTCAGCTTAAATCAATGGTGCGTCCGCCGTGATGCTGCTCTTTGGCATTATAGATTAATCACTCTGATCCACCCTACGCTTGAGTTGTAGGGTGCGTCAGACAAAATGGGTGCATCTCAGTTAGGCGACTATGCCCTCATCCCCCAACCCCTTCTCCCAAGGAGGGAGAAGGGAGGTTTCCAAAGTGAGATGCACCCGACAAAACTATTGGCTCCCATTACCGGAAATTAACTGCGGGATTAGTTGCGCTAGTTCTTTTAAGCGCACGGGCTTACTGAGGTATTCATTGGCTCCGGCGGCAAGACAGCGATCGCGATCGCTCTCCATCGCTAACGCCGTTAACGCAATCATGGGTGTTGTTGCCAACGCCTCAATTTTGCGAATCCGTTGCATTGCTTCTAAGCCATCCATCTCCGGCATTTGCACATCCATTAAGATTAAATCCGGTAACAATACCACCGCCTGATCAATGGCCTCCTGCCCATGCCTCGCCACTTCAATGCGGTAGCCCTTGGCGATTAAATAACTAGAAATGGTGCTGATATTGGCTTCATTATCTTCCACCAATAAGAGCAACGGCTGAGACGATTGCTCCGATAGCCTCAGGGAATCAGACTGTGTTAATCCAGCCTCAAACTGATTCTGCTGACCTTGGGGAAGCGCCACCGCAGCTTGATAGGGAATATCAATCATAAAACAACTGCCCACCCCCAATTCACTGGTTAAACTCACCTGACCCCCATGGAGTTCTGCAATCCGTTTGGTTAAGGCCAAGCCCAGGCCCGTCCCTTGATATTGCCGATTGAGGGCGCTATCAATTTGCATAAAGGGTTGAAATAAATTCTGAATATTGTCTGAACTAATGCCAATGCCTGTATCCTCAATGGCAAACCGGAGCCATGGTTTTTCCTGCTCTGGAGCTTGGGGGGGGATCACCGTAACTGTTAAGGTTACTTGTCCTTTTTCGGGAGTGAACTTGACAGCATTGTTGAGTACATTAATTAACACCTGACGGATCCGCCGTTCATCGAGGACAATATCCGGTAGATCCGGAACATTGACCACCAGTTGGATTTGTTTTTTGAGCGCCTGTTGTCGAACAAAGGTGAGGCTGGATTGACAGAGGGGGGCGATCGCCGTCGGTGCGCATTCTAACTCCACCTGCCCCGCTTCAATCTTGGCCACATCTAAAATATCGTTGATCAGCGATAGCAAATGAGAACCGGCCCGTTCAATGGTTTCTAGGGCCTTGAGTTGTAGGGCATTAATACCGCCAAACACCTGATCCTGTAACCCTTCTGTCATGCCCAGGATGGCATTGAGGGGGGTGCGCAGTTCGTGGCTCATATTGGCTAAAAATTCATCCTTGAGGCGGGTGGCGCGGAGCAGTTCCTCATTGCGCTGGGTGATTAGCGCTTCTGCCCGTTGACGTTCTTGTAACTCGATTTGTAGTTGTTCATAGAGTAGGGCCTGCTGAATGGCGATCGCCAACTGATTGGCCAATTGATGCCCCAGATCAATTTCCGCCCGATGCCAATGGCGGGGGCCATTACATTGATGGATGCACAGTAACCCCCATAACTCTTGGTTACAAAGCAACGGCATCACCAAGTTCGCTCGCACCTGAAATTGGGCGAGAACATTCGTATGGCAGGGGGTCAGGCCAGAGTGATAAAGATCATCCACCACATAATAGCGCCCTTGGGCATAGAGGTCAGCGTAGTTTTCGCCAAAGCAGCGGTCATGGACGCAGCTCCCCAGCACGGAAGGAAAACCGTTGACCACCGATTCCGCTAAAAATTCCCCATTTTGGTGGCCAGAGTCGGGCTGGAATTTGAAAATGCCCACCCGATCCGCCCGGAGACAGGCGCGAATTTCATCGCAGGCCGTATTAAAAATGGTTTGCAGGTCGAGGGATTCCCGGATCCGTTGGGTGATCTCCCGCAGGAGCATTTCCCGCTCTGCCTGTTGGCGCATGGTTTGTTCTGCTTGGTGACGTTCCGTGACATCTTGCATCACCGCTAAGACGTTGGTTTCCCCCTCTGGGGTTTGTAAAAGGGAGGTGGCGATCGCCAAAATTCGGTGGGAGCCATCCCGGTGGCGAATCGTCCATTCTTCGGACTGGATATGATCCCCTTGACGCATGGCGGCCATGCGAGCGATGGCCTGGGCCTGCACCTCTGGGTCGGGGTAAAGGGTTTGATACCAGCCCAATTGATTGATTTCCCCTTGGGTATAGCCGGTGAGCACCTCCATTTGTGGGTTCCAAACGGTGAACTCAACGAAGGGATAATCGGGGCAAGCATGACAGACACATAACCCTTCCCCCAAATTTTCTAAAATCAATTGGCGAAACGTATTTTCGGCTTTGATCTCCTGTTCCGCCTGAAGGCGTTCCCGAACATCGTGGAATACGCCCTGGATAATCGTTTCTCCCCCCACCTCAATCACTGAGCCGCTGATATCCACCGGCACGCGCTCGCCATCCTGCCGGAGGATGTCCAGATTGACCCCTTGGAACTGTTCCCCGCTGGCTAGGGCTTCAAAGGCTGCAACGACGCTCGGTAGACTTTCGGGGGGGTGGAGTTGGGTGAAGTGCATACCCACCAATTGAGGGCGTTTGTACCCCAAAAGGAGGGCGGCTTTTTCGTTGACTTCGATAATGTAGCCCTCGGGATTGGCTAAGAGAATGGCATCGCTGGCCCCTTCCATCAGGGCTTGGTAGCGGGCTTCGCGGGCGGTGAGGGCGGCGGTGCGATCGCTCACCCGCGCTTTCAGATCGGCGTTCAGTTGAGCCAGTTCTAATTCCGCCTGTTGGCGATCGCGCATTTCCGCTTGGAGTTGCTGATGTTGGATGGCCTGTTGGAGGGCGATAGCCAATTGCATCGAGAGCGATCGCAAAAATTCCACCTCCGTGGGTTGCCAATTGCGGGGTTGGGTTTCCGCCACATTGAGCAGGCCCCATAACTCATCCCCACAGCACAGGGGTACTAAAATTTTCGCCCGCGTCTGAAGTCGGATCAGCATATCCCGGTGACAGTCTGACATCTCTGTGGTGTAGATATCCGGCACCACGCGAATCCGTCCCTCGCGATAGGCTGCCCCTTGGGTTTCCTGAAAATAGCTGTCGTGAATCCGTTCCCCGATCAAGGAAACGTCGGAATGGGTGGATTCTGCCACCACCACGGTGGCCCAATCCGCCTCAAACCGCCAAATATTGACGCGATCGCACCCTAAAATTTTCCGCACCTGAGAGACAGTCGTGTCTAAAATCACGGAAACATCCAGGGAGGCGAGAATTTGAGCCGCCAACCCCGCCATGAGGCGATCGCGCTCCGCCTGGATCTGAATCATGGCAGTGCGCTCTTTCACCTGCCGCTCCAACTCCGCCGCCCGGATATCAAACAGCGAAATCCGCTCCGCCTCCAAACACATCACCTGTTTCTCCAAACTTTCCGCGAGGCTGTAGAGTTCAAGGGGATTAAAGACTTTTAAAATACTGCTTTGGGTGATCATACCCAGCAATTCCCCCTGTTTGCCGACCACAATCACCTGGTGAATCCGGTGCTGCTCCATGAGTTGCTGCACCGCCCAGAGGGATTCCTCCGGGCTAATCGTAAATACGGGAGTACTCATGACCTTGCGGGCCATGGTTTCCGTTAAACTCAGGCCCAAGGCTTGGAACTGCACCAAATCCCATTCCGTTAACAGCCCCACCGCCCGCTCACAGGGTGTATCTACAGTACCCCCCAACACAGCCACCACCACCACATTCGCCTGATGCTCCGCCATCAACCGCGCAATTTCCAGCATTGAGCAATCTGGCCCGGCGGTCAGCACCGAGCGAGTCATCATCTCTCCCACAAAGCGTAGACGTAAGAGATGAGTCGAGCTTTGTTGCCAGAGACTCACATGGGTAATCAAGCCCAGAAGGCGATCGCCATCGTCAACAATGGGTAAGTGGCAAATCTGCTTCTGCTTGAATCGTTCAATAATCGTAAATAAATTGGTGAAGTTCGATAGACGGTGGGTAATCACGGGTTGAGTCATCACCTCCGCCACCCGGAGATCCGTGAGGGACTGTTGCTGGGCGCTGAGGCGCACCACATCCCGCTCCGTCAGGATTCCCACCACCCGATTTTCCGCCATAACCAACACACAGCTTGCTTTCGCTTTGAGTTGGAGGCTCTGTTCGGTGAGTTGCTGAGTACTGCAATGGGCATAGGTTTTGCCCATGAGGGCGATCGCCTCCTGAACAGTCGTGTCCGGGGACACCGTTAACGGATCCGGGAGAATCGCACCTTGTAATTCCACTGGACTGAGATGATCATGGGGAAAATTCACAGGACAATCGCTCGCAGGGATAACAAACCAATGGCAGAGGCTCTAGCTTTTCCACCTAAAATCCACTGCAACCACTATGTTGAGGGAGTGGAAGTCGATGAAACGAACAACCACTACACTTAAATAGTCAAACCAGAAACCATGAATCTATACCGCTTTTACCGATAACATCTCGCACAGGCTACCACTGAGGGAGCAGACTAAAGTCGTTCTTTCCGAGGGCTGAGGGCGCAGACTGCAATCCACAGGACGAACCATCACTGTGCTGACCTATTAAGACAAAGGCTATACCTATCTGAACCATAGCAGATTTCATCCCGCAAAAATACCCCAATGTTTCGTTTTTCAAAACTTCATCTCGATTTAATTTTTTTTTAAGATAATTAAATCAATCCAGTTCAACGGATCTACAGCTTTTATTGATCACCTGCCTAGAATCTATTGCTGAGGGCGCGGACTTCAGGCCCCATGACAAACCCCTCAACCCTCCCCATTCCCTTTACTCCTCATATGGCTCTGAGCTAGGATTTGAGCAACAACCCCCAACAGTCTCTCTCTAGAACATGAGCCAAAAAAACGAAACCGTTGCCCTCGTTCTCGCCCTTATGATCACCGGCAGCCTTGTCGGGGGTGGAGCTTGGTGGTTCCTGGGCCGTTCTCCAGAACCCACCGCTGAACAGAATCCCACGGCTTCCCCCGGAACCGTCACCGCTAACCCTGGCCTCACCTTCACCAATAAATTTGCGATCCCCAACCAAATTCCCACCGGAACCCAACTCTGGATCGATGGCTCTACGAGTATGGCGCAATTTAATCGGGCGATCGCCGATAGTTTTAAATCCCAATTTCCCGGCGCAGTAATCACCCTCCAAGCTCGGGGAACCACCGAAGGCATCAACGCCCTGATTGCCGGTCAAGTCGATATCGCCGCCTCCTCCCGCCGACTCACCCCCGAAGAAACCAGCCAAAGCCTAGATGCTGTCCCCGTTGCCCCGGATCAACTGGCCCTCGTCGTCAGTATCAATAACCCCTTTCGCGGCGGCTTAACCAAAGCCCAAGTCCAAGGTATTTTTACCGGCCAAATCACCAACTGGTCAGAGGTGGGCGGCCTGAATCAACCGATTCGCCCCTTCAATCGTCCGGCGGTGAGTGGAACCCACAGCACGTTTAAAGAAATGGTGCTTCAGGGTCAAAATCCCAGCGGCCCCAATCTTGTCCAAATGGAAAGGGATGAAACCACCGGGATGCTCCAACAATTAGGCAATGATGGCATCGGCTACGCCACCGCCCAACAGGTAGCCAATCAACAAACGGTGCGGATTGTCCCCATTGATAGCCTCAACCCCTTTGATGCGGAATATCCCTATCAACGCACGCTCTATTATGTCTATAAAAATCCCCCTAACCCCTCAGTACAAGCCTTTTTAGGGTTCCTCAATAGTCCGGCGGCCCAAGCCGCAATTCAGGGTACAAAGTAGGGGCGAAAAATTTTTCGCCCTCATTTTTCGCCCTCATTTTTCGCCCCTACGGGGAATTTCTACCCAGATCAAAGGGCTAATTCATCCAGATATTGCCAACAGGCGGCGGGAACGAGGCGATCCGGGTTGGTTTGTAATTCCCCCAGGGGAATCCAACGGGCTTCCTTGGTGCGATCGCCCTCCTGAAAAGGAACCACATCGCGATCATAAAATTGCTGATCGACAAAATCTGCCCGGTAGAGTTGAATCATTTCATGGTGGGGGGTGTTTTTGTATGAGAAGAGACTTTCAATACAGCCCAAATAGGAAATATTTGCCAACTCTGCCCCCAATTCCTCCTGAAATTCCCGCTGGAGTGCCTCCCGACTGGTTTCGCCAAACTCCACCCCACCCCCCAAGGCCCGGTAAAACTCCCGACCTGTTTCCGGGTCATGGCCGAGGGAAAGGAAAAAATCATCACCACGGTGAATTAACGCTAGGGCGATCACCCGAATCTTAGGCTTTTTACTCATGAATTTTGCTTAATTAAACAGGGCTTGATGGCGTTGTTCGAGGGGCCAATCTTCATTTTCTCCCCCAAAAATAACCTGGTGGATGGCAATATAGTCATTGCTTAAATGGCTCAGGGCATTAATTAACACATCCAGAGCAATATTATCACTGGTTCCTAAATCAAACCAGCAGCGGCCCCAAGTCCCTAAATATTCAAATTCTCCCATGTTGTGCATCGGGGCCATCATCGCTTGCTCTGCCTCATCTTGGCGATAGTCGAGATAACTTAGGTCTTCGCCGTATTCGCTCACTTGCAAATTTTCGGCATTAAATGCCCCCAATTTGCCCAAATAAAACCAAGAGTTAAAGACCTCTTCTAGATATTGCTGCTCTTGGCCAGTAGCAACAGTTTCAAACTCGATCCAAATCCACAGATCGAAGGGGTTAAATTCACGGAAAGAAATTTGCATGATGGTTTTGAATAGATCTTTGAGGGGGTGATTGCTTCCTGTCTTCCTGAGAGAGGGGAGCGGTGAGGGGGGGGCTTTTGCCCGGTGGGGGTGTGAGTTCTGGGCTTCTGGCGGGTGGGGGCGTGAGTTGGGGGCTTCTGGCGGGCGGGGGCGGGAGTTGGGGGCTTCTGGAGGAAGGCGGGGTGAGTTGGGGGCTGGTTAAGGGTGGGGGCGTGATGGGGGGATTGATCAAGGGCGCGTTTGGGGTATCGGTTAGAGGTTAAGCGGTTGAGCATTTAAATTTCTGCCCCCAGTTCGTTAAAGGGTTCACCGTGGGAAATCAGCGGTTTAAACGCATCAGCTTAGTTTTTTACTTTACCAAAGCGGCGATCGCGGGTTTGGTAGTTGAGCAGGGCTTGGTGGAAGGCTTCCCGGTCAAAATCGGGCCAGGCGGTTTGGGTGACATAGATTTCAGAATAGGCCATTTGCCAAAGCAGGAAGTTGCTGATCCGCATTTCGCCACTGGTGCGGATCAGTAAATCGGGGTTGCTCAATCCGGAAGTATAGAGGTGCTGCTCAAATAAATTTTCATCGATTTGATCGAGGCTGATCTGGCCCTGTTGGACTTTTTGGGCGATCGCCCGACAGGCCTGAATAATTTCCTGACGGCCACCGTAGTTGGTGGCGACGGTAAACTCCACATCCTGATTATTTTTCGTATCGTTCATCGAGCGGGAAATTTCCGCCTGGAGGGACGGCGGCAGCGCGTCCAAATTGCCCACAAAGCGAATCCGTACATTCTCCGCCATCATTTCCGCCAACTCCCGCCGCAACACCTGCTCAAACAGCGTCATTAAAAAATCCACCTCATGGCTGGGCCGGCCCCAGTTCTCCGTTGAGAAAGCATAGGCGGTGAGAGCAGGAATCCCCCAATCTTTACAGCAGCGCAGCAAATCCCGCAGGGAATCCACCCCCCGACGATGGCCCATCACCCGGGGCATCCCCTGTTGTTTTGCCCAACGGCCATTACCATCCATAATCACCGCCACATGGCGCGGCAAGCGGTCTCGCTCTAAATCCGAGGGTAACGTTGCCAAGAGGGAAGTTGACTTAACCATCATAAAAAGAATTGAAATGGCAGAATGGCCGGTATCAGATTAGCCCTCCATGCTATTACCCGAAAGGGGAGGGAATACCCCAAAATTGATACATTTCTTAAAATACACCCTCTATGGAAGTCGTGAACATTTTGGGGGTGGGTTGGGGGGAATAGGGAACGGGGAAGTGAGGGATTAGGGCCAGGGGTCGCGGTCGGAGAGGGGGCGGAAAAAACGCTGGAGGAAGACCCAGCCCTGTGCGCCCAATTGTCGGCTGATGCGACTGACGGCTTCTCGCTCTACGGTGGGGGCAAGGCGGTCTTTGAGTAACTCTCGCAGTTTACTACTGGTGAGGGGGCGATTCAACTGGCGATGTTCCGCGAGGGAAATGGAGCCGGTTTCTTCGGAAACGACAATACAGATGCAGTTATCCACCCGCTCGGTAATCCCCATCGCTGCCCGGTGACGGGTTCCCAACTGTCGAGAGGCGACCCGCTCCGAGAGAGGAAGGATAATTCCCGCTGCGATCACCCGTGAACCGCGCACATGGACGGCCCCATCATGGAGCAAAGTGCTGGTTTGAAAGATGGTTTGTAACAATTCTTTCGAGAGTTCGGCATTGAGGATCACCCCTGGGACGGAAAAAACCCGCTCATCAAGGGGATGGCTGGTTTCGATGACAATTAAGGCTCCGGTACGGTTTTGGGAGAGTTCTTTAATGGCATCGACCATTTCATCGATGATGCTGTCGGGGCGGAGGATGGGACGGGTGGAGGGTTTGAACAGTTGTAAAATCTCTCCCCGTCCGAGCCGTTCGAGGAATTGCCGAAATTCGGCCTGGAATACAACGGCCATGGCTACTGCTGAACCCAAGACCAAGCGTTCAAGGACAAAGCTTAAATGCCGCAGGCCGAGGCGATCGCTCACCACTGTGGCCAACATCAGTAAGATCAAGCCCCGCACCATCCACAGCGTTCGTCGCTCGCCAATCACCAGTAACACGGTGTAGGTGAGGACTAACACGAGGGCAATATCGATAAATTCGCGGAGCGAGAGCCAGGGAAGACTCACAAAACCCAATGAAAACATGAGTGAGGGTTGTGGGTGATCCTCCCCATTATCAACGATCTTCCCCCGTGGCCCGAATTGAATTGTAGTGAGGAGTGAGGAGTGAGGAGTGAGGAGTGGGGAGTGAGGAGTGAGGAGTGAGGAGTGGGGAGTGAGGAGTGGGGAGTGAGGAGTGATAGGGAATCTGGTTGTATAGATTAATTGGGTGGAGGGGCAAAAGATTTTTCGCCCCGTCTCAACCTCCCGCTATCCTCTCTTCTCTCTTCTCCATTCTCTCTTCTCTCTTCTCCATCCCCCTCATTTCCTACTTATGCCTTTAACCGGGCCGGGAGGCGATCACCCCGTACCAAATCTTCATAAGTTTCCCGTTCCAGGATTAACTCTGCCTCGCCCTGATGCACCACCACCGCCGCCGGCCGGCCAATGCGGTTGTAGTTGGAGGCCATGCTGTAGTTGTAGGCTCCGGTGCAGGGAACCACCAGCACATCTCCCGGTTGGGCAGGGGGCAACTGGGCATCATGGATCAGCACATCGCCGGATTCACAATGTTTCCCTGCCACTGTCACAGTTTCCGTAGCGGGGGCGGACATTTGGCCGGCGGCGACGATGCGATAGAGGGATTGGTAGGTGATGGGGCGGGGGTTGTCGGACATCCCCCCATCAACGGCGATATAGGTGCGAATACCGGGGACGGTTTTCGTGGAGCCGACGGTGTAGGCAGTGACGCAGGCGGTGGCGATGAGCGATCGCCCCGGTTCACAGATCAAGCGGGGTAGGGGTAGGTTGCGGGCTGCACAGGCGGATTCCACCGCTTGGGCGGCGGCTTTGACCCATTCGGTAATGCTCGGGGGATCATCGCTTTCGGTGTAGCGAATCCCCAAACCGCCGCCGATGTTGAGGGTATCAATGGGCAGGCCGGCGGCGATCGCCCCCGCCATCCAATCCACCAACACCCCCCCTAAATCCTGATGAGGTTGCCGCTCGAAAATTTGCGAACCAATATGGGCATGGAGGCCGGTGCAATGGAGTTGGGGCCGCGCTCCCACCCAGGCGAAAACTTCCGGTAATTGATTGGGATCAAAGCCAAATTTGCTATCAATGTGGCCGGTGCGGATGTATTCGTGGGTGTGGCATTCGATACCAGGGGTGAGGCGTAGGAAGATGCGGGCCGGGGAGCCGGGGGTGGCAAGATCCGCCAACAGGTTTAATTCCAGCCAATTATCAACAATAATCGTGCAACCCTGTTCCAGGGCATAGCGCAATTCTGCCTCGGATTTATTATTGCCATGGAAATAGATGCGATCGCTCCCTACCCCCGCTTGCAGTGTCGTATAGAGTTCCCCCCCCGACACCACATCAAACCCCAGGCCCTCACTAGCGACAATCCCACAGACCGCCAAACAACTCCAAGCCTTTGAGGCATAGATCACCAAAGATTCACCGCCATAATATTGGCGCAAACCCTCCCGGTATTGTTGACAAGCAGTGCGTAGGGTTTGCTCATCTAAAACATAGAGGGGAGAGCCATAGGTTTGCACCAGATCGAGGAGATCGCACCCCCCTAGGGTGAGATGGTCTTGTTCATTCACACCAGCGGTGAGGGGAAAGATAGCCTGATTGGGGGCAGTGTTCGGGGTGGATAAATACTGTTGTCCGGTGAGGATCGTGGCGGTCGGTTCGGTGGCTAACATCGGCAATCGTGAGGAATTTTGAGAGGGTTGACCCATCTAGTGTACAATTTTCCTTCGTGACTTTCCCCAACCTACGGATTCAACCTGTAACCCCCGCCGATCTTGCGGCGGTGGTGGAACTTGATCGCCAATGTTTAGGGGGAATGTGGGGATTGGAAAGCTACCGGCGGGAAATTGAAAGCCCCAATAGTGAGCTATGGGTGCTGAGTCCCGCCCTTGACGATCCACAAACCCCCGCGCTGATTGGCCTCGGTTGCTTCTGGGCAATTTTAGAGGAAGCCCACATTACATTATTAATGATCCATCCCGACTATCACCGCCAAGGCTTAGGGCAATTGTTATTGTGGCAACTCCTGGCCCAAGCAGCCCGGCGGGGACAAGCGAGGGCGACGTTGGAGGTGCGGGCCAGTAATGAGGGGGCGATCGCCCTCTATGAAAAATTTGGCTTTCAGCGCATTGGTCGCCGCAAGGGTTATTATCCCGAAACGGGTGAAGATGCGTTAATTTTTTGGCTCCAAGGCTTGCATCAACCCGAGTTTGCCCTAAAATTAGACCTTTGGAAGGCCCAAGTCACCCAGCACCTAACTCACCACGGCTGGCAGTTATCCCCCTTCGCTGCGCTGATCCCGCCCCCGTTCTCCACCTAATCCCTAGCCTTAATCGGCCCAATTTTCAAGGCGAAAACCGCCCCAAACTGATTCTGATTCACCGATCCCCCCAATTGGCCAGGGATCAAAATCGCTGTGCTAGAATGGGCAGACAATGGGCCAGCAACAGGTGATAGAGCATTATGTTTGAACGCTTCACAGAAAAAGCTATTAAGGTGATTATGCTCGCCCAAGAGGAAGCCCGTCGCCTCGGACATAACTTCGTGGGGACGGAGCAAATTCTTCTCGGGCTGATTGGGGAAGGCACAGGCGTTGCCGCTAAAGTGCTGAAATCCATGGGGGTCAACCTTAAGGACGCAAGGATCGAAGTCGAGAAAATTATCGGGCGTGGATCGGGATTTGTCGCCGTTGAGATCCCCTTTACGCCGCGAGCTAAACGAGTTTTAGAGCTTTCCCTCGAAGAAGCCCGCCAGTTGGGCCACAACTACATCGGCACTGAGCATTTGCTCCTGGGGCTGATTCGGGAAGGGGAGGGCGTGGCGGCGCGGGTGTTGGAAAATCTCGGGGTTGATCTGTCGAAAGTTCGCACCCAAGTGATCCGGATGTTGGGGGAAACTGCTGAAGTTTCCGCCGGCCCTGGCCAAGGGGGACGCACGAAAACCCCCACCCTTGACGAATTTGGCTCCAACCTCACGAACCTCGCCAAAGAAGGTAAGCTCGACCCTGTTGTGGGCCGCCAAAAAGAAATTGAGCGGGTGATCCAGATCTTGGGTCGTCGCACCAAAAATAATCCCGTGTTGATTGGGGAGCCGGGGGTGGGTAAAACGGCGATCGCCGAAGGCTTGGCCCAACGCATCGCCAACCAAGATATTCCCGACATCCTCGAAGATAAGCGGGTCGTCACCCTCGATATTGGTCTCCTCGTTGCCGGGACGAAATACCGGGGGGAATTTGAGGAACGCCTCAAGAAAATCATGGATGAGATCCGTTCCGCTGGCAATGTGATCCTGGTGATTGATGAAGTCCACACCCTCATCGGGGCGGGGGCTGCTGAGGGGGCGATCGATGCCGCCAACATCCTCAAGCCCGCTTTGGCGCGGGGCGAACTGCAATGTATCGGGGCCACCACCCTCGATGAATACCGCAAACATATCGAGCGGGATGCTGCCCTAGAGCGACGGTTCCAGCCGGTGATGGTGGGTGAACCCACCGTTGAGGAGACGATTGAAATCCTCTTCGGTTTGCGGGAACGCTACGAACAGCACCACAAGCTGAAAATTTTAGATGAGGCCCTCGAAGCAGCGGCAAAACTGAGCGATCGCTATATTAGCGATCGCTACCTCCCCGACAAGGCGATCGACCTGATCGACGAAGCCGGTTCACGGGTGCGCCTAATGAATTCCCAACTGCCCCCCGCAGCCAAGGAACTGGATAAGGAACTGCGCCAAGTCCTGAAGCAAAAAGACGACGCAGTCCGCGCTCAGGACTTTGATCAAGCTGGGGAATTGCGCGATCGGGAAATGGAAATTAAAGCGGAAATTCGCACCATTGCCGCCGCCAAAAAAGACGAAGGCACTAACAGCGAAGAAGGCCCCGCCGTTGATTCCGAAGAAATCGCCCACATCGTCGCCTCCTGGACGGGCGTACCCGTTAATAAACTAACGGAATCGGAATCAGAAAAACTGCTCCACATGGAGGACACGCTCCACCAGCGGCTGATCGGCCAAGAAGAAGCCGTCCGCGCCGTTTCCCGCGCCATCCGTCGCGCCCGCGTTGGCTTGAAAAACCCCAACCGGCCCATCGCCAGCTTTATCTTCTCCGGCCCTACCGGCGTAGGTAAAACCGAGTTAACCAAATCCTTAGCGGCCTACTTCTTCGGCTCTGAAGAAGCGATGATCCGCCTGGATATGTCCGAATACATGGAGCGGCACACCGTTTCCAAACTGATCGGCTCCCCTCCTGGTTATGTGGGCTACAACGAAGGCGGCCAACTCACCGAAGCCGTCCGCCGTCGCCCCTATACTGTCGTGCTGTTTGACGAAATCGAAAAAGCGCACCCCGATGTCTTCAATATGTTGCTGCAAATCCTCGAAGATGGGCGGCTCACCGATGCTAAAGGGCGGACGGTAGATTTCAAAAACACGCTGTTGATCATGACCTCGAACATCGGTTCTAAGGTGATTGAAAAAGGCGGTGGCGGTTTAGGGTTTGAATTGGAAGATGATCAAAACGAAGCCCAATACAACCGGATTCGTTCCCTCGTCAATGAGGAACTGAAGCAATACTTCCGCCCGGAATTCCTCAACCGTCTCGATGAAATCATCGTCTTCCGTCAACTCAGCAAGCCGGAGGTGAAGGAGATCGCCGATATTCTCCTCAAAGAGGTGTTCAAGCGCCTGACGGAGAAGGAAATCAGCCTCAACGTCACCGAGAAGTTCAAGGAGCGTCTCGTGGAGGAAGGCTACAACCCCAGTTATGGGGCGCGGCCCTTACGCCGGGCGATTATGCGCCTCTTGGAGGATGTGTTAGCCGAAGAAATTCTCTCCGGTCGTCTCAAGGGTGGCGATGCTGCCCAGGTGGATATCGACGAGGAAAATAAGGTGATTATTTCCCATCAAGATACCCAACGCATTTTGCTAGAGAAAAACTAAGGTTAGTCTAGCCTGTTGCTCACCCCTGGGTTCCCCCCAGGGGTTTTTGATTAATCAATTAATTAATCAATTAGCCAATTTTCAGTTTCTAGATCAATGATATTTTGAAAATGCTTTAAGTTATCAGTCACTAAAACAAAATTACGCGATCTTGCCACTGCTGCAATCATCGCATCCAATTCTCCTGTTGGCTTGCCAATGCGCTTGAGTTCCCCCTGAATTTTACCAAATTCAAGAGCAGCAATTGGATCAAAATCTACGATAGGCAGGAGATCGATAAACTGTTTAAGATTGGCTAAATTTTGCTCAATTTTTCGCGAATAAAAACGCCTTTATAAAGTTCAGCAATCCCAATACTGCTTAAGTAGCAAGCTTGAAAAGTGTTGTGCAAATTTGGAAACTGCATTAGGATGATGAGCCGGTGGCACTGAGTTGGGGTGCTGTCCTTTGGACTAAAATTTAGATGATTGCGTTCCCTGTATCGCGCCACTGTCTGAATCCCGCCTATCGTGAGCCGCATCCGGAGAGCGATCAGTACTGAGAAATTATTGTAGGGGCGATCTCCACTTTATAATGAAGGTCATAATGGATCGATTGTTATGCATGGAGGTAAATCATGATTGCACAGCTTAAATCTGCGGGGATGACGGTGGCGGAGTATCTGGCTTGGGAGGCAGAGCAACCGATTAAGCACGAGTATATTGATGGTGAGGTTTACGCAATGGCAGGAGCGACTTTACCCCATAATGATATTGCGTTGAATTTGTACAGCTTACTGCGTTCTCATCTTCGTGGGCAGGGTTGCCGTGTTAATGTTTCTGATGCGAAGGTGAAGGTTTCTGAGCAGGGGCCGTATTTTTATCCGGATCTGGTGGTGAGTTGTGATCAGGGCGATCGCCGTGCCATTGAAGCGATTCAATATCCTTGCTTAATTGTTGAAGTGCTTTCACCGAGTACCGGAGCATTTGATTATGGCCAAAAGTTTCAGTTTTATCGCCAAATTCCGACGCTTCAGGAATATGTTTTAATTGATGCGACTCAGATCAGAATTGATCGTTATACCAAAAATGCGGCGGGTAAGTGGGAGTTAACGGCTTATCCTGAAGATGGGGGAGATTTGGAGGATTGCCCATTAGAATTAAGCAGTTTGGATTTTCGCTGTAGTTTGGGGTTAATTTATGAAGATGTGGAGTTGAAGGGCGATCCCAATTTTGGTATTGAGTAAGTCCATGGGGGTTGGGGCGATCGATAAGCAGGCGATCATGCAATGTGGGTGTAGGGGCGTTGGCGTAAGCCTGCCGGAGGCACAAAAATTTTTCGCCCTCCCCAAGGGCTTAAAGTTGAACATTGGGTCTAACTTTGCGAGCGATCACTGGCGCGTTGGTAGAGTTGGGGAAGATGGGGCTGAAGACGGTGTTCTAGGTCTTCGGGAATGGGGATGTTCATGGGCGTTCCTCTGGTTGGGTGATTTGGTTGCCTTGGACTTCATGGGCAAAATTACCGATTTTAGCTCCTCTTAGATCATAGGTGATTGGGTTGGTTGTCGAGGGGCGATCGCTCTCTTGGGTTGCTTAACAATCCAGGGCCAACCAACTGAACAGTTCACCTAGGGTTAACGCTAATCCTTGGGCAAAGGGGGGGACAGGTACTTCTATTTCTGGTTGATCAAATATCTCCATCTCACCGCTGGGAAAGTAAACAAAGATGGTGTGCTCGTCGGGATCAATTAACCACCCCATTAATCCGCCATGTTTCGGTGATCCCCCTAGCGTGATGACGATCAACAGGCTTGGCTTATTTTAGCGGATCACCTTGATTCTGTGGAGGGGCGATCGCCTTGGGCTAGAATAGAATGGTGATCCCATCGTGAGGAATTGTCATGCCTACCAGTACCCTGAGCCTTGATCAGATTCTTAACCAATTGCGGGCTGATGTGCCTTCGGATTGGGAGAAGGACGAGCACTTTCTTGCTGCTGTCTCCTTTTCTAGCTCTTCTGGGTTTATGACTAAAATTGTATAATTCGATACATAGCATGGATTGTCTAGCTGCTGAGAGCCTCGAAAAACTCGTGACATTAGCCTTTCTTATAACCCTAAACCGTGAAGACCTATTCTAAAAAAATTGTGTAGTAATTATCAATGATTTAACAATAGTGCTAAAATAAGGGCGACCTTATAGGAAAGACCTATAAGGAATTTTCTGAAAAACTATGATTTAGAGTATCAACATGGGAAAATTACACGACTCTTTGTATGATGTCCACCAAAATGATGAAATAGCCCAAGCACAAGACATTTTCAGGCAACTGATCCAAAATGAGCAACGGGTGGAGCAGGAAGATCAAGAAAAGGGGCAATATGTTGGCGAGGTTTATTCAATTAGCTACGAATCAGCATTAGTACTTATCCACGATCACTATCGAAAAAAAGTAGGGGGTATTCCCAGCCTAAGTTTTTTGATTGCTACTCGTATCGATCCCAAAAGCTCAATTGATTATAAAAAAGAGGATTCATCGATCATTTTGTTGCGTGTTATGGATGCTGCACCACTTCCTAATGCTTTTGAAGCTGAACGTGTTAGAGTAGAGACAGCGCAAAAAGCGAGTGGTGAAGATATGCATTGGGATAGTCAAGAGTTGATGGATTCTCACACCCACAATCTCCTCTCTTTTGCTGGAATAAAATGTAGAGTTATTGGCACTTTTTTTGTTGATAAAAGCTCTGATGAACACTCTAATTCTTTTGTTTTACGCTTTGGCAGTGATTTGTCAAATTATTATCCTAACGAAGGCTTAAAGGTATACAAACCAAACGACAAAGCTCTATCACGCATTGTTAATTATCGTGATCCAGATCGTAACGATTTAAAAACAGATAAGTCAGTTGTAATCGGCAGTATTCGCTACGCCTCAACCAATCGCTCTTTTCAAGGTATTTCTAATGTTGAGGTTAAAATTCTTCCTGCGGATTTGCTTGGTCAGAAGACTGCACTTTTTGGAATGACTCGAACGGGAAAATCTAACACAACAAAAATTATTCTTCAATCTGTATTTAATCTTCGATTTGAAGATGACCCTTTAAGAGTTGGGCAGATTGTTTTTGATCCAAATGGTGAATACGCCAATGAAAATGTGCAAGATGCTAACCAGAATAAGAATCCATCAGCGATAAAAAATATTTGGAAATCGCATCCTGATGGCAAAGAAAAAGACGTAGTAACATACGGTATTTTGCCACATCCTAACGATCCAAACCGTAAGCTGATGTTGATCAACTTTTACGATGAAAATATGCTGCAAACTGGCAAAGACATCATTAATGTTTTGCTTACAACTGATTCTTCAAAATACATTCAGAATTTTTGCCAAATCAAGTTTGAGAAACCAGATAAGAGTCAATACTCTAAAGACGGGGAATATTATAGTGCTTTGACTCGCTATAATCGCAGAGTTCTTGCTTACAGGGCGCTCTTGGCTAAAGCAGGATTTTTACCACCGAAGAATCTGAACCCTACAACAAAAGGATTATTTAAAAGCAATATTCTCGAAGTCATGGCTAATATTGCTTTAGAAAAAAAGAATAAAGATACGGAGAAAGCAATTAAACTAGCTTCTGAGACTCTATCAAAAGAGTCCCCATCATGGGGTAGTCTAGCTTCAGCCTTTGAAGGTCTGTTTTATTTTCTCAGTACGGACGATTACACTCAATTTGACACAGAGTACATCAAAACCTCAAGTACTGGCGAAAGTTGGGCTGATGCTGATTTGGTAAGAATTCTAGAAATGTTTACATTTACAAAAGGGGCTAACCAGATTGGCAAAGTACGCAATCAGCACACTAACAATACATCAGTTGATTATGCCGCAGAGATATATAACCATCTCAAAGAAGGTAGATTAGTGATTGTAGATCAATCAAGTGGTGATCCTGAAGTAAATCAATCATCTGCCGAGAGAATCATGTGGCATATCTTTAAAGAAAATCAAAGTCTCTTTCGGCAGGGCAAAGAAGATATACCTGATATTATTGTTTATCTAGAAGAAGCTCATAATCTTCTTCCTTCAGGGTCAGATTTAGATTTAAAAGATGTTTGGGTTCGTTCAGCCAAAGAAGGGGCAAAATATCGTGTTGGAATGGTTTACACTACCCAAGAAGTGAGTAGTATCCAAAAGAATATTCTTAAAAACACTTCTAATTGGTTAATTGGACACTTAAACAACACGGATGAAACAAAAGAACTCAAAAAATACTACGACTTTGAAGACTTTGAGCAGTCAATTCGTCGCGCTCAAGACAAAGGATTTTTAAGGGTTAAAACTCTGAGCAATCTTTTTGTTATTCCAGTTCAAGTCAAAAAGTTTGAGGTGTAATTATGCCATACGAAGGTGAATTTGCTGGCTATAGCTCTTTACGGCGGATTGTACAGAGCGAACGTGTTAAAAAATTATTGGGTACCTACAAAATTCGTGATGCTGCTGATAGCTTAGGTTCTTTACAAATTTTAGAACCTGTGAGTATTGAACCTAGTGACTGGAAACCCAAGATTCTAATTGCTATAGATGGTAGTCATGCAGAAGTCAGCATCAAAAACGGTTTTCCTGGTGCTGAAGCTGCCTATATTAATGTAGTATCTCTAATTTTGGACATTGAAAAAATGAGGGAACTTGATCAAAAACGACCTGTTAATCCCCAAAAATTCAAAAAAACTCAAGAAGCTGAACCATCAATAGATTGTGCCTTGCCTGGTTGCAATGTTATTTCTGAAGGAGAAAGCTCGGCTGAAGCATCTCTCAGAAAAGCAGTATTTGAAGTCTTCAAGATTCATAAAATGTCAGATGATGGTGAATCACTTCTGGACACCTATGAAGCGTTGCTGAAACACAAGCCGGATACGGAGCGTAAGCAAAAATGCCCTTATGAAGACTGTCCAATAGATGCAAACTATCCGAGAGGAACAAATCAGTATTCATGCTCATGTATATTTTCTAGGCCTTTATATTCAACCGATGCACTTAGATTTCATGAAAGAATGGTTCCAGCAGGAACCAATGGAGCTATATTTTCCGAAATCATGCAAACTCTTGAACGAGTATGGGTTATTCATATTTTAAGAACTATGGAGGCACAAAAGTGGCTTCCTACGTTACGAAGATTAGCTATTGTACTTGATGGGCCACTTGCAGTTTTTGGACAGCCAGCTTGGATTAGTCAAGCGATCAGAAAAGAGTTATATCGATTAAATGACTTAGTGCGTAAAGCCACAGGGGGTAAAGATATTCTCTTGATTGGTGTTGAAAAAACGGGGCAGTTTGTACAGCACTTTGAAGACATAGATCGTAACTCAGAAGGAGTAAGTGGAGTTTTTCCAAAGCAAGCAGTTGGTTTACTTACAGATTCCTATATCAAGAAAAATATTATTTTTTCTGAAGGAACAAAAATGTATGGTGATGCAACATATTTTGGACGTAAATTTTTCTACAAAACTAAATCAGGTGCAAGATTAGTAGCTAGTCTTCCATTTTTAAAAGAAGATCATAGAGATATGACTCGTGCTGAACAGTCGCAGTATCCAAGATTAGCCGATGCAATTGGACTTCTAGATCAGCTTGTATCTTCAAGATTTGCAAACGCATTTACTCCTCTAGTAGTGGCTAATTCAGAAGCAGCAATACCTCTTAGTCTTGGTAAAAAAGTATTAGAAGGTTTAGCCAAAGAATTGATGACAGAATAATTTATAAATTTATAAAAATGACTCATGAGCTTTTGAAAATTAGTACTCCTACAGGTCGATGGTCTGGGATCGGCCCTTATTATGCAATGTTTCCAAGAGAATTTGCTTTTAATGTAGTTGAAAAATATTCAGAAGTAGGACAAAGTATTCTCGATCCGTTTGCAGGAAGAGCAACAAGTATTTATGCTGCTGCTTCACTTAAAAGACATGGCTATGGTATTGAAATAAATCCCGTCGGATGGCTTTACGGAAGGGTCAAACTTAATCCAGCACCACAAAAAAAGCTTCTGGCAAGAAATTATAAAATTGCAAAAATAGCAAATAGTGTCTTGATTGATGAATTAATTTCATTACCAGAGTTTTTTTCATTTTGCTACACACAAAATGTCTTGCGTTATCTTATTGCAGCAAGAAAAACTCTTTCTTGGAAGCATAGCTATATTGATGCAACCATGATGGCTCTTATTTTAATAAATTTACATGGTAAACGAGAATCCTCTCTATCTAACCAAATGAGACAGGGTAAAGCTATGCATCCTGATTATTCAATTCGGTGGTGGCAAGAGAGAGATATGTCTCCACCTGATATTGATCCTGTAGAATTTATGCAAAATCGAATTAAGTGGAGATATGCAAAAGGAATACCAGAACTAGAAAAAAGTAAGATCGTTCTGGGAGACAGTACATTAAAACTAAAGCAACTTGTTAGAGAAATTCAAACAGGGAAGCGACAACCATTTAATTTATTGTTTACTTCCCCTCCATACTATAAAATTACAAATTACTACTATGATCAATGGCTTCGATTATGGATGTTAGGAGGACATCAACATCCAATTTATACAGGAGAAAATTGGAAAGGCCGGTTTGAGTCAATGGTAAAATATACTCAGTTGTTGAGCAATATTTTCCATAATTGTTCTAAAGTTATGGCTAACAATGCAGTTGTCTATATTAGGACAGATGCACGAAAATTTACATTTGAAACGACCAAAAATTTACTAGAAAAAACATTTCCAAAATGCTCAATGCAAATACTACCTAGTCCTTTTAAAAAAGAAACTCAAACTGCACTTTATGGTGATAAAGAATGCAAACCTGGAGAAGTAGATATCATTTTATATTTGTAATCTACTAAATGTTAAAGTGGGCAATATTTACGCTGTATTTATTGAGCAGTATTTCAATAAATATGAAAATAGATAACAGTAGTAGTGACCAATGCCCACCGATAATTTAAATTGGTAGGCCATGCCCAATACCCATTTTAGCGATATATCAAACAGCACCCATAACAGCCAAAGAACAACTCCTCAAGGCCATTGAACAAGCACCAGATTCTTTACTTGAAGAGGTTTTAGATTTTCTACTCTTTATCCAATCACGGCATAACCTTGATCAGCTAAAATCATCCACCCACCAACCCCACAACCACCCCCCAGAAACCCGGTTTCTCACCCTCAGGATCATGAATCCCAAAACGAAACAGGCTCCCCCCTGCATCCCTCAAAAAGCCTGATTTCTGGAGAGCGCTCGCCCCCGCATGAATCCCTATCTCAAACACCGCATCAATCACAACGTAATTTACATCTGATTGCCCATGCCTGACCCAGCCCTAATCTACGAAAAACTTTTGCGGGGATGTTCTATGATGGAGTTAGCTTAGTCTGTTGGAGGATTAGGGTATGGAAACGATCAAGTTACAGGCTCACATTGGCCAAGATGGTACTTTGCAGGTAACAGTTCCAGAACGATTGAGAAATCAAGATTTAGAAATTTTGATGGTCTTTCAGCCTGTCGTGATTACGGATTCTGAACAATCACCATCGACTCCTGATGGATTCGTTGACCCTGAAACCTTAGGATTTTCCCGTTATTTTTTGGAAGAAGTTGTAGGCGGTTGGCTTGGAGAACCCCTAGAACGTCCACCCCAATTGGAATTTGAGGAGCGAGAAGAATGGATGTAACCTATTTATTGGATACTAATGTTTGTATCAAAATTCTCAACTCCTCAAACTCATCCGTTAATCAACGCCTTCTTTCTACCCCCAAGGACAACATTCGTCTTTGTACAATCGTTTACAGTGAACTTTATTACGGTGTCTGTCGTAGCACACAATTTCAGAAAAATTTAAACAAAATTAATGGTTTTTTTGATGAGTTTATTGTAGTTCCGTTTGATATGCAAAGTGCTAAAGTTGCGGGTGAAATCAGAGCACAGCTTGCTATGGCAGGTAATCCAATTGGTGCAAATGATTTACTGATTGCTGCGATCGCCATTGCCCATTCTTTAACCTTAGTTACACATAATACCCGTGAATTTGGTCGAATAGAACAGTTAGCTTATGGGCACATCGAAAAAAAGAAAAAACTGAGCCCCCAGGGAAAAATGTGAGAGGCTAGAGGAGGAAGACTCAGGGAGAAAAGCTCATGGCAAAAGGATTTGGTCGAATCAAGCGCCGCCGAAAAAACCT
>NZ_JAYGHW010000075.1:0-26931 GCF_034932185.1 Spirulina sp. CCNP1310
TTTGGTGGTCAAGGTAAAGATCCTTTATGGCAAATTGATGACGGTTTTATCGTGGGGGATTTACAGGCTGTCCAAGATGGTTCAACCCACGTTAGTATTATGCCAAGGGTGACAATGGCTCTAGAGAGGTATGAAGCGGCCTTAGTAAGCACTCAAAAGTATTGGCAAAGAGTTAGTGAGTGAGATGTTTAAAACAGGAGGCTATGGATATGGCATGGGCATTTAGTTTGTCGGCAGAATGTGGTTCTGATGAGCGTGATGCTCGTCAATTTGCAGAATATTTTGAGGGAATATCGTACTTACTGTCTAATGGTTGTGAGTGCAAATGTTGCACGGATTTATTTCAGGATCTGGAGGAAAATTGGTGGTGTCGGGTTGGGTTCAATCATTTGAGTGAAGTGGGGATAGAGAGTGCTGAAAGTGCCTATTTAATGACGGAGTTAGGGATTTTGCTCTATCAGTCTTTACAGTTTGCTACGACTTTTCGTTATGCGTTGGTTGGTGTTGAGGTGGATGAGTTCAGAACTTACAGTGAACTGATGGAGGAATTACCGAGTTTATTGATTCCGGGATTAGTTGTAGCTAGGTCTTTTGAACAAGAGTTAGGGATGTTATCGGGATTTCGCGCTTTCAGTGCTGATTATATTTGGCAACCTTACGGGGGAGATGTTTACAATCCATTAATGGTATCGCCAATTTTGAAGAATAAGCTTGATGAACTTTTATCTGTAGGTTAAGTGAGGACGATGGGTGAGGTTAGATTCAAGCAGGTTAATGTGTTGTTGTAGGGTGTTAAGGAAAAGATTTTTCATTTTTTTGGCAAATTTACCTCCTGTAACAATTAACTCCCAGATGTATTGGTTTGATTCCGAGCAATTGTGTCTTTGTCTAACTGATCCTCTCGCTTTTTAACATTATTTTCACTAACCATTGAATGGCTATCAGATAAGTGGTCGTTTGTGTGAAAATTCGGATTCACCGATCCTGCTATATTGCCGCCCAATGAAGTAACAATGCTTGCCACTGCTACTGCTTTTGAAAATCCTTTGGCCTGTTTTTGTGAAGCAAGCTGTTGAGTGTGACCTAATGCTTTCCAGAGACTTTCAAGTAAAGCCAAATTATGATTGACTTGGCGAATACTTTGTTGATATTCTTCGATGATTAACACCACAGAACGATTTGCTTCCCCAAAACTTTGGCTTGGTATTTGGCGAGCAAGTTTTTGCGCTTGCTCAAGATGCTTAACAAGTTGACGAAAGGTTTGATCAATCTCATCACAATGGTTTTTAACACTGGGATTATTCATATTCAAAATTCTCCTAATATCCTAATGTTCGCTTGATACTTTCAGCTTGCCCAATGGCTTTCTTGAGCTTTTTCATGCTATCCTGGCTCATTTCAAAAATAGTTTTAACTTTAGGAGAAGATTCAGATACAGACTCAGGAATTTGCCTGGTCAAAGCACGGGATTCTTCTACAAGTTCCATAATCTGATTCATTGTAGTTTGCAATTCAGCTATTTGACTGGTAAGGGACATGAGTAATCTCCAAAATGATCAGTAGAAAAGGATTTTCAGCTTTCCCAGATTTCATCCGGGACATAGGGGGTTGCTACAAAGTAAAGATCTGGGTCAATACCTCGATAAATGGCGCGGCCCTTCGGTTTTCGGGGTAGGTTGGCGGCCGCCTCATTATCCAAAAGCATAACACTGGCATTAGGTTGGACACGGAAAATAACCCGTTCATCCATGTTATCGGAAATTTGGGGATCAATCACCTCTGGCGTGGGCCGTTGGCTGCAATAGATGATGTGGATGCCGGTGACGCGGCTTTGGGCAGCAAGCGTATTTAGGTATTTCTGGATTTCAGCTTTTGTGTCGTATTCTGCATTGAGGATAAAGAAGGCTTCATCGATGATCAGGAGAATCCGCTGTTTGGGGTCGGGGATTTTGGCGTTCAGGTCATTGAGGCTGGTGACGCGATGTTCCCGCATCAGGGTGCGACGGCTTTCGTGTTTTTCCCAGAGCGTAGCAAGTAAGGCAGCAAAGTCTTCTAAGTCTGTAACCAGATTCAAGGTGGGCCGAAGGTCAGCGATCAGTTGATAGTGCAGCCCGTTTTGAAAATCGGCAAGGTAAAGCTGGCGTTGAGGATCGGCATGGAGGAACTGATAAATCACGGATTTGAGGAAGTTGGTTTTTCCGGTTCCGGTGATGCCTGCCACAATGCGATGGGGAATTTCTGACCAGGATGAGGTGATGATCTGACCTTGGGGGGTTTGACCGACAATATATTGGTCGGGGTTGATCAAGTTGCCATGTTGAGCGATGAGGTCAATTAAGTTGAACGAGTCGGGGATTGTTGGGGCTGGGGCGAGAATGGGGCAGAAACCCGCGAGTTCTTCGGCGGTGGCCAGGTGGTTTAGGGGTTGAAGATCACAGATGCGATCGCTGTGATCCCGATTAATGAATGGAGCAAGGGCAGATTCACCGGCTTTCACTAAGCCGCCACTGCTGGCCGCACCTAAAAGCGGTGTGGGTTTGGGGGGAGGTTGGGGGCTGGTTAAGTTTTTAAAACTTAAAGAGCCATCATCAAGACGATCTAAGCCTCGGCGCGGGGCTTGAATGGCTTCTTTGATCGTTCGCTGTGTAAAGGGTTTTTGCCATCCTTCGGAGATCAGATCCTCACCAAATTCGAGTTGCTCTATTGCCTTTAAGCTTGCGGGGAAACGGGCATCATGGGGTTCAATGATCAGGGGAGGGGATGGCTTGGCGATGATGTCTTTGGCCAATGTACCCAAGACGAGGCTGGCATCATGATAGTTTTCAGCAAACGCTCGGATTTGGAAACGGAGAACAGGGCTATGGGCGTAGTGTTGTTGGTAGTAGCGGTAGGTTTCTAGGATTTTTTGGAGCCATGGATCGCTGTACTCTTTGCTTTGTTGGCGAACGGCTTCGAGTTGGGTGAGGAGTTGGCTGATGGCATTGCGCCAAGGGGTGGGGTTTTGGGTTTCGGGCTGGATGGTGATGGCGAGGCAACATTGACCATTGAGGCGGGAGAGTAGGGCAAGGAGGGGGGTGAGGTCGGTGGCCTGTTGGGTGGGGAAGGGATGGGGAATGTAGTAGTTTTGGGGTTCGATGAAGCTTTCGGCTTTGGTGAGTTGGCCAATGGCTTTGACCCATTGCCAATGGGGGTTAGGAATTTCGGTAATTTTGTAGGTGTGGAGGAGGGGTTTAAGGGGTTCGATGGGGCTGTTGAGGTGGAGTGTGGTTTGGCGGGGGCGGTTGTGGTAGCAGAGGGAGAGGGTAACGTTAGGCTGATAAAGGGCGGTGAGCAGGTCTGTGAGCCGGATCGGCTCTGGGTTGGGGGTTTGGGCTTGTTCGAGTTTCCAGGATGTACAGTTCATGAATTGCTGCGAGCCTTTTTTGAAATGGGAGTACAAAACGCTGTGTCGATTATAATTTAACTCAAGTTGTGTTACTCCTGTTCAAAGTTCTATGGTTTCTCTGACTCATCAATCTTTCCCTAGTTCAGCGCTCGGTTTATGGCGGTTTGCGGATTGGTGTGATTATGAAGCGATGCGGGATGGGGGGGAGCAGGGAACTAAGCTTTACTTTTATCAGAAGCGTTTACGAGTTGAGATGGGTTCAGAGGGGATTAATCATTCTAATATTGGCGATTTGTTTGCGATGATTTTGTTTGTGTGGTTTACGCAGCAGGATCAGCAGGTTTCTAATTCGTTTAGTGGGTGTTTGTTGGAAAAGGTGGGTGAGAGTGCGGCTGCGCCGGATCTTGTGGTTTATGTGGGGGAGGGGTATCCGCAATGGCAGCCGGGGCAAAAGCGTTATATTGATTTGGATCGGTGGCGGGTTCCGGATTTGGTGGGGGAAATTGCGGATACGACGCTTTCGAGTGATTTAGATGAGAAGAAGCATCTTTATGCGGCGTTGGGGATTCCGGAGTATTGGGTGATTGATGTGGTGGGGCGGCGGGTGTTTGCGTTTCGGTTGGATGGGGAGCAAGTTTATCAGGAGGTTGAGGTTTCTGGGTGTTTGGAGGGGTTGCCGATGGTGTTGCTTCAGCAAGCTTTGGAGCAGCTTAAAACACAAAGTAATATTGCAACAGCGCATTGGTTTGCGTCTCAGATTTTAAGTCTGAAAAATGAACCTAAAGCTGAATCTTTGTGATTTTTGATTTGCTTTAGTTATTTTAAGTTGTTAGAGATGTTCTCACCTTCCTTAATTAAATCCATTCCTTTTTTAAGTTTTCAATTATTTTTTCAAAAACAGAAAAATCTGTTGCCGAGTAGTAAGAGACTACCAGTGTTACAATTACCAAAGACGCAAAAATAATGGTTGCGATAATACCTACAGACTCAATTAAACCAAAAAGAAGAATAGTGGTAATTGGAGCACCTATGATTACTAGTAATAACACAGACATATTAGGATACTTTTTATTTATTCTCGAAATCAAACAACTTTTGATTTCGTTCAATTGATTTGATGTCTTTATACATTTATTATACGTTGATGGAGAAACATCGCGAAAAACCACGATATAACTGATACCATTTGAAGTTTTTAAATAATTGACAATTGATGAAGAAACATGAATACTAGACTGAGCGAGAGATACAATCTTTTCAATAGAAATCTTCAGTAATCTTGTATTGCTCTCTATTCTTCTTTGAAAATCTTGGATAGTTGTTGATAGATCAACAATTTTGTTGCACAAAATATCTACTGTTTTTAGATTATCGTTTACCGTTTGAGAAAGATGCTTTTCCGTAGACACACTGCTCAATTCAAACTCATTCCCTAATCCTTTGGCTTCAGAAATTGCCTGACTTTCTAAATTCCTTAAAAGATCTTTAGTCCCATCTAGATTTTGCAAAATCTGAGAAAGCTCTGAAAGGGTAGAGTCATTTAATTTGGATTCGTCAAGATTCCATGTATGTGTAATAACTTCTATAATATTGCTGACTTGAATAGGAAACTCATCCGGCTTAATGCTATAATCTTTAAGTATTTTTGCCACCGTTTCACGAATTTGATTGTGTTGATGAAGCAAAATTTTACTCAATACCCTCAACTTTTGATCACGAGACGAAAAATTGATTTTACCAATGGTCTGAACTGCACGCTCTAAATCAATCTTAGGTTTTGTCGAAAACTGTAAAACCTTCCATACAACCTTCTCTAACGTTGGCACGGCTGGCTCACCAATCTGCACAATCCTTTCCCATCGCTCACATAAAATCGCAGCCTTCGTTAACTCCCCGCGATCTAGCCAATTCCCCGCCTGAACAACCGCCTCCGCCGCCATTCGCTGAAACCCAAGATCACCCTGATAATCTTCCGACAAAAACTGCTTCAGTATTTTATATACTCGCTGCTCAACCACCTCATCCGTTGTAAAACGCTGCTTGGCAAACTCCAACGCAATCTTTTGAATATCACGGTTTCTCGACCTAACTCCTAACTCAATCCCCCAGACAAATAGAAAATTGACAACATCACCTGCAACCTCCAGAAAACGCCGACTAATACTTTCACTATTTAAAAAATCAACCATTGCTCCGGCATAGAGCCAAAACTCCAAATACCGTTCATAATCTACGGTCAGATTACCTCGACTATTCAGCCGCTCCACCCGCTCCATCTCATCCCACTTACGATCAAAAATCTCCCGCCGAATCCGATCCGGTGGTTCCGTCAACGCGCCCCCTTCCACATGGGACAACAAATTCTTCGAAAACGGCAACCATCCGATCGCATAAGCCGCCGCCCAGCGCGTCAAATCATTGCTCTGTGACTTGCTACCCTTGATCTCCTCCGCCAACAGATGCAACAGTTCAATACTGTACTCCGATTGCCCCGACGTAATATCCAACCGCGTTGGCTCATGGGTAATATGCCCCAACCCCTGCAACGACAACGCCCGTAGCGGTGGCTCTGACCGATTTTTGAGGATGGTTACAAACCACGGAAACGCATCCCCCGGACGCGACTGCGCTACATCAAAGAATAGTTTTACCCGATCTCCCGCATTGCTCAGACCATAAAAAGCATTGATCAAATCCTGGGCATTGTTGAGAGGCGGCATCGACTGCCCAGCATCACCAGAGGGTTGAATATTCATAGAGTCATTCATAATACAGGTATGAGACCAAATTGTTGGCTGAATTATACCAACTTCTCAAAAAATGCTGGTAACTCAAAAGTTACGAATTCTAAACAATACCCTTGAACTCACCAATGATTGACACAATTTAGCCCGCTTCCCCTCTCACCCCCAACCCATAGCCATACCCAACCTTGAACGCCTGTCAAGATAATTTTTGTGAACCGCCTCTAAAATAGGATCTAGTCACCCACCCCCAATAATGATGTACCACTTCCTTGATAAATACATAAACCCCTTTACCGACTATGGCTTTAAAAAACTGTTTGGTGAAGAACCCAATAAAGACCTGCTCCTCGACTTCCTCAACGAACTCCTCCGAGAAGAACAGGGAACCATTACCAGCCTCACCTATATCAAAAACGAACACCTAGGGACAGGCGAACTAGATCGTAAAGCCATCTTTGACCTCTATTGTGAAAATGAGCGAGGCGAAAAATTTATTGTTGAACTCCAAAAAACTAAACAGAACTTTTTCAAAGATCGTACCGTTTACTATGCCACATTCCCGATTCGGGATCAGGTGCAGCGGGGGCCGTGGGATTATGAATTGAAGGCGGTTTATGCCATTGCTATTCTCGATTTCATCTTTGAGGAGGATCAAGATGAGCCACAAAAGTATCGTTATGATGTCAAATTAACCGACATTGATACCTGTAAAGTTTTCTATGACAAGCTCACGTTTATTTACTTGGAAATGCCCAAGTTTAATAAAACGCTGGATGAGTTAGAAACTCGTTTTGATAAATGGTTGTATATTTTGCGAAACTTAGACCGGATTGAAACGATTCCAGAGATCTTGCAAGAAGCAATTTTTGAAAGATTGTTTGAGGTGGCAGAAATTGCACGGTTCACACCGCAACAGGTGAAATTTTATGAAGATAGTTTGAAATACTATCGGGATATGCAAAATTCCCTCGATACCGCTAGACAAGAGGGGGTTGAGGAAGGGATTCAACAGGGTCTACAACAGGGGATTCAACAGGGCATCCAACAGGGCATCCAACAGGGTCTACAACAGGGCATTCAACAGGGCATTCAACAGGGCGTAAAGCAAGGGATGCGACAGGTGGCGATCCAGGGAATTCAGCGGGGTTTATCCGATGAGGTGCTGGTAGAATTGACGGGCTTGACCTTAGCAGAAATTAGCGAGCTACGGGCAGAATTGCCTTAATTTCACCGAGAGATTGATGCGTCATTCCTGTTCATCTCCCCATCCCTATGCAGCAAACCACAGCCTTAACGAGCGATCGCCTCAAACAAGCCGCCTATGACTTGGGGTTTCACCTCGTCGGCATCGCCAGCCTTGACCATGACGACCAAGCCCAAGCGCATTTAAACCAATGGCTGGCCAGGGGCTATCACGCCGATATGGCCTGGATGGCTAACCCCAAAAGGGCCGATATTCGCGCCTACTGGCCCCCCGTCCAAGCCGTCATCGCCCTCGGCCTCAACTACTACAACCCCCAAACCCCCCCCGATGATCCCCACATCGGCAAAATCGCCCGCTACGCCTGGGGCCGGGATTATCACCGCGTTCTCACCCGCAAACTTAAAGCCCTCAGCCAATGGCTCGAAGCCCAAGGGGAGGGGATTCAAACCCGCTACAGCGTTGATACGGGGCCGATTCAGGATAAAGTTTGGGCGCAGCGGGCGGGCCTGGGGTGGATTGCCAAAAATAGTAATTTGATTACCCGTGAATACGGCTCTTGGGTGTTTTTGGGGGAAATTTTGATCAATATTCCCCTAGAGCCAGATCGCCCCCATACGTCCCATTGTGGCACCTGCACCCGCTGCCTCGAAGCCTGCCCCACGGGGGCGATTCCCACCCCCTTTGTGGTGGATGCTAACCGCTGTATTGCCTACCATACCATTGAGAATCGGGGGGAAAAGTTGCCGGAGGCGATCGCCCCCCATCTGCAAAACTGGGTTGCCGGTTGTGACATTTGCCAAGAGGTTTGTCCCTGGAATCAACGCTTTGCCCAACCCACTGATATCCCCGATTTTCAACCCAACCCCGACCACCTCAACCCCCCCCTCACCACCCTCGCCCACCTCACCCCAGAGGATTGGGATCACCGCTTCCGAGGCTCTGCTCTGCGCCGCATTAAGCCAGAGATGTGGCAGCGGAATGCCCGTGCTAATCTGGACAACAACCCCTCTTCTCCTCCTCTCCCATGAGCGACCCCGTGATTCTTTTTGACTTTGACGGTACGATCGCGGATACCCATCAAATGTTAATTGCCATTTTAAATAACCTGGCGGGGGAGTTTGGCTATGAACCGTTGAGTGAAGCCATGGTGCAGGAATTTCGCGGTTTAAGTTCTCAAGAAATTATTCGCGCCTCGAAGGTTTCGGCGTTTAAAATTCCCTTTTTAATCCGGCGGGCGAAGGAAGAAGTGCAAACTTCAATGGCGACGGTTTCCCCCATTGTGGGGATTGTGGAATCTTTAAATGCGCTCACAAAACAGGGCTATACCTTGGGAATTTTAACCTCTAATTTTGAAGAAAATGTCCAGATTTTTTTAGCCCATCATCAGATGAATGATCTATTCACTTGGCTGGATGCGGGAATCACAATTTTTGGTAAGCATCGGATGTTGCGCCGCTTTCAAGAACGCCATAATATTGGGCCAGAACGGCTAATTTATGTGGGGGATGAAACGCGGGATATTGATGCGGCGAAAAAAAGCGGGGTAGCGGTGGTTTCGGTGACATGGGGATTTAATACGCGGGAAATTTTAGAAATTCATAATCCTGATGCACTGATTGATGACCCAGCCCAGTTGGGGGAGGCGATCGCCCAATTAACCCAAAAATTTGCCCGTTAATCCCTCACGGGGGCAGCCCTTGCCCCGGCCCTACCCTCAGGATTAAGCTAACTTCTAACTTTATTGGCTTCTGCAACCATGACCGCCACCACTACCCCTAACCCTAGCGTCTCCTTCGTCAACTTCCTATTGGGGATTAAACCCCTGGCCAACCTCGCCCGCAACCGGGCCCGGGCAATGATGATTAAACGGGCAGAAAATATCGGTGTGCCGTGGCGCGATCGCGTCACCCAACTTAAAACCCTCAACTGGGAGCAACGCCGCACCCCCATAGAAAACCCCGCTGTCCACTATCCCGACTATTACCATCGCGCCTTCCATGCCTATGATCAAGGTAATCTCAGTTGGGAGGCGGCGTTAGAGGTGGAGGTGGCCGCCTATAGCGTCCATGCCATGCTCCAACCGGAAGATCCAAAAGGGGGCGATGCCTATCTCCGCAGCAGTTACCACAACATCCTCCAAGCCCAAATCCCCACACCCCAGCGGATCCTCGATCTGGGCTGTAGTGTCGGCATGAGTACCTTTGCCCTTCAGGATCTTTACCCCGAAGCCGAGATCACCGGCCTCGACCTTTCCCCCTATTTCCTTGCCGTGGCCCAATACAACAGCGAGACACAACAACGCTCTGTCACCTGGCATCACGCCGCCGCCGAACAAACGGGCCTCCCTGCTGGCTCCTTTGACCTCGTTTCCGCCTCGTTAATTTTCCATGAACTGCCCTGCGATGCTGCCCGCGCCATCTTCACCGAAGCCCGCCGCCTGCTGCGGCCCGGCGGCCATTTCGCCATCATGGATATGAACCCGCGATCGCCCATCTACGGCAAAATGCCCCCCTATATTTTCACGTTACTGAAAAGCACCGAACCCTATCTCGATCAATACTTCACCCTCAACCTCGAAACAGAACTCCCCCAAGCCGGGTTTACTGTTCCCACGATCACCCCTACCACGATCCGCCACCGGGCGATCGTCGCCCAAGCCTGTTAGGAAAGACAGGAGCGCTTTGCCGTCCCAATCAGGCCCTGCTGACCACCGAGACAGAACATGAGTTCTATGCTCTTCCCATGGAAGGAGGCTTGAAGAATGGGGTGGTTGAGAACTCCGTTATTTGTGAACAGTTCTATGATGGGGTCAAGTGAATAATAAGCGGTTGGCTGTCTTCATCCCCCTTCCCCCCATAACACCATGACTCAACCCCCCGAACTGGAAGTCTATAACCTCACCAAACGCTTTGGTAATTTAACCGCCTTGGATCAGGTTTCGATCAAAATTCGTCCCGGCACAGTTCACGCGCTGCTGGGGGAAAATGGTGCGGGGAAAAGTACGCTCGTTAAATGTGTGATGGGGTTTTACCAAGCTGATCACGGCGATGTCTTGGTGGGGAAACAAGTGCGCACCATTGCCAACCCCCGCGATGCTCACCATTACGGCATCGGCATGGTGTATCAGCATTTCACCTCCGTTCCGGCGATGACGGTGGCAGAAAATTTAGTGCTTTCCCGCAGTGATAATCAAAACTTGATCGACTGGAAAACCGAGCTAGCGGATCTGACGGCCTTTATGGAAACTTCCCCTTTTCAGATCCCCCTAGATGTCCCCGTCGCACAATTAGCAGCGGGTCAAAAACAAAAGTTAGAAATTCTCAAGCAACTCTATCTCAAAAGCCGGGTTTTAATCCTCGATGAACCTACCTCGGTACTCACCCCCAATGAGGCCGATGAAGTCTTAGGCTTATTGCGGCAAGAAGTGACAGCGGGGAATTTAAGTGTGTTACTCATCACCCATAAATTCCGGGAAGTCACCGCCTTTACGGATGAGGTGACGGTTTTGCGCAAAGGGCAATGGGCCGGCCATGGTTTAGTGAAAGATCTGTCCATTGCTGAGATGTCTGCAATGATGTTGGGAGAAGCCAGGGAAACGAAGGTCGCGGTTAAAAATAATCAAAATGGCAACAATGCAGAGACAACAGCGGCTCCCCCTGCTCCGGTGTTGATGGTGGAGCATTTGGCAGCGAATAAAGATAATGGTTTACCGGCCATTGCTGATCTTTCCCTAACGGTTTATGGCGGGGAAATTGTCGGGATTGCAGGGGTTTCGGGGAATGGTCAGAAGGAATTAGTGGAAGTGTTAGCAGGGCAGCGATCGCCCACCAGCGGCACGATTACAATCAACGGGGAATCCTACGGGGCAACCCGTGCCGAAATGCGCCGTCATGGGGTGTTTGCTCTTCCCGAAGAGCCGTTAAAAAATGCCTGTGTGCCGCAAATGTCCGTGGCGGAAAATATGGCGCTACGCACCTTTGATCGTCCCCCCCAAGCCAAATGGGGGGTTTGGTTAGTCTGGCGGGTCATTCGGGCCATGGCTAATGATTTAATCACCAGTTTTAAAGTCAAAACCCCGTCCCCAGATACCCCCATTGAGCATCTATCGGGGGGAAATGTGCAGCGGGCAGTATTAGCGCGGGAACTGTCAGAAACGGATATTAAGTTATTAATTGCCGCAAACCCCTGTTTTGGTTTAGATTTTGCCGCAGTGGAGGATATTCATCACCAAATTGTGGCGGCCCGCAATCGGGGCGTGGCGGTGTTGTTGGTGAGTGAAGATCTCGATGAGTTATTGTTGTTGAGCGATCGCCTCTTGGTGATCAGCGGTGGGGCCTTGGTCTATGAAACGGCGATCGCCGATGCCGACCTAGCCCAAATCGGCCCCGCCATGGCCGGCCATTAACCTAATTCCGACGCAATGCAGGTACAGCCTTTGCCTGGGTCTGTTGTTCGTAGTGCAAACTTTAGTCTGCGCTCTTAGCCGGGTGACTACACTCAATGCCACACTCGATTATCGGCAAAGGCTGTACAATGTGACCACACCCTCAAATCCCCAGTTGTGGCTAAAGACCGTTTCCACGATGTTGTTAAAACAGCACTCACAAAGGACAAGTGGATCATCACTCAAGATCCCCTTGGTCTCAAATATGGAAAAGTTGATTTTCAAATTGATTTAGGGGCGGAAAAATTGCTAGCTGCTGAACGAGCAAACGAAAAAATTGCGGTTGAAATTAAAAGCTTTCTCAACCCTTCTGCGATCACTGATTTTTATGCAGCACTCGGACAATTTCTGAGTTATCGCCTAGCACTCGAAACCATCGATCCAGAACGTACCCTTTATCTGGCTGTTCCCCTAGAAAGTTATCAAACCTTCTTTCAACTCGATTTTACCCAAACAGCCATTCAAAAATACCAAGTACTTTTAATTGTTTACGATCCAGTTCAGGAGATCATTACCCAATGGATAAATTAGAACAGTATCGCGCCGCAATTCAAAACCTACTCGCTCGTTATGCGAACCAAGACTATTGCCATTCCAATCCTGACATTGAAACACAACTCATTTTTGATACTCAACGGGATCATTATCAGTGGATGGATGTAGGCTGGCAAGGACTAAACCGGATTTATCGAATCATTATTCACTTTGATATTAAAGAGGGAAAAGTTTGGCTACAACAAAACCTAACAGAGTTAAATCCTGCGGAAGAATTAGTGGCAATGGGTGTTCCACGAGGAGATATTATTCTCGGTTTACACCCTCCCTATAAACGTCCTTATACAGACTATGGTGTGGCTTAGTTGGTCTGATTGATTATAGTGGATTGCGAAAGTATGAAAACGCCACTTCCCCCTTTTTAAGGGGGATTGAGGGGGATCTTCGTACCGCGAATTGATGAAAGCCGCTATGATCGCCTTTTGGTGATCAGCGGTGGGGCGTTGGTCTATGAAAGGGCGATCGCCGATGCCGACCTAGCCCAAATCGGCCCCGCCATGGCCGGCCATTAACCCCCATCCACGACGATCGCCGGTTGCGAGCTTTGGGCTAATACCCCTTCAGAAACTGAGCCGCTCCAACCGGCTTGGGGGCGTTTACCGAGGATGATTTCGCTCACTTCATGGGTGGCCGCAGTGGTGAGGATGGTTTCGACGATGGGGCCTTCAAGGATTAGGAAACGGTGGCGGATGTCTGCGAGGGATTGTTGCACCCATGCTTGCAACTGTGCCAAATCCTCCCCTTGGGAAACATGGAGAACGATCGCCTCCCCATCGCTGCGCCGGGCTAAGGCGGCTGTGGTTTGTAGCACTTTGCGGGCGAGGGGGGAAGTATCGACGGCGGCCAAAAGTGTGATTTTGCGGGCAACGGCCACCTTAGTGGGGTCTACTTCCCCCCGTTCAAGGAGTTTGGGGGCAAAGGTAGGAATCGCCCAAGCACCCAGGGGAGCGGTGATCAGAATCGAGAGGGCCGCTAGGGCGAGGATCGTTTCGCCCCCCGGTACACCGAGGGCGAGGGGTAACGCCCCAATGGCCGCCTGGACGGTAGCCTTAGCGGAATTGCCCGGCAATAAAAACAGCCGCTCCTTCACCGTCCAATTGCTGCCCCAAGTGGCGAGGAACCACCCTAAAGAACGCCCTCCCAACGTGCCTACGGCGAGGATCAAAAGCCCCACACCGAACGTATCGCCTAATACGCCCAATTGAATACTCGCCCCCAAGAGGACAAATAAAACAATTTCCGCTACCCGCCACAGGCCATCAAATCCCCCCCGCAATCGTCGCGCTAGGGGGGCATCCCGTTCAATGAGGAAAAAACCCGTCGCCATCACCGCTAAATAACCCGAAAAAATCGGCCAATGGCGGGCTAAAACCACTAATCCAAGGGCAAAACTAGCGGTAATGATGGTATCTTGAACGGTGTTTTCCGTCCATTTTTGCTTCACTAAAAGCAAGACCAATAATCGTGCGACAATCCAACCGATTAAAACCCCCAAAACAATTTGCCCCATAATTTGTAATGGCAATAGAATCAGGGGATTAAGGGTAAAATTGCCAAAGATCATCGGTTGGGATGTAGTGAGCATTGCTAACAGCAAGCTAAACAGAAGCAGCAAGAGCACATCAGATAAGGCGCTCCCTGTTAAAATTGCGTCGGGAATCCCCTTTTTCACCCCCCAGCCTAAACTTTTGAGGCGCAACATTCCCGGCACAATCACCGCTGGCGATTCTGCCCCTAAAATGCAACCCAGGAGCAGGCCGGTGGGGAAGTTGAAATTTAAAACCGCCATGGCCATCAACGCGACGGCGATCGCCTCCCCCAAAGCCGGTAAAAACCCCAAACTCAGGGCCACCCGTCCCTGTTGTTGCAACTTTTCCCGATCCAACCCTAGACCCGCCTTCATGAGAATCACCATCACAGCGATCGCCCGCAAATCATCAGCAGCACCCAAAATTGACGGGGCTAATAAATCCCATCCCTGCGGCCCCAAGGCAATCCCCACCAAAATCATCCCCACCAAGGGGGGAATCTTCAACCGCTGGGCCAATTGCCCCGCGAAAAAGCCGATTAATAAAATTAAAATGATACCTGTGAGCATGGCGAACCGCTATTTTCGGGAAGTGGGAAGTGGAAAGTGAGAAATGAGAACAACCTACTACGCAAGAGCAAAGCCCTACGTTCTTCATCCTTCATCCTTGATCCTTCATCCTTAAAAATACCGTTCAGCGTCGGAGATTTGGTATGATTGGCGGGGTGAATTGGGCAGTAAAGAGCATGGAACGGATTGAGCGGGATTCGATGGGCGATCGCCTCCTACCCGATAGGGTGTATTACGGGATTCAAACCCTGAGAGCCACCGAGAATTTCCCGATTAGCGGTATTAAGCCCCTGCCTACCTATGTGGATGCGGGGTTATTGATTAAAAAAGCAACGGCGATCGCCAATGGCGAATTGGGCTGTATTCCCCTAGAAATTAGTGGGGCAATTGTTCAGGCGGTGGATGAAATTTTAGCTGGGCAACTGCGGGATCAATTCGTCGTCGATGTTTACCAAGCGGGGGCTGGCACATCCCACCACATGAATTTAAACGAAGTTCTCGCCAACCGTGCTTTAGAGATTTTGGGGGATGTGAAGGGGAATTATCAGCGGGTCAGCCCCAATGATCATGTTAATTATGGCCAATCCACCAATGATGTCATCCCCACCGCGATCCGCATTGGCACGCTTTTGGCCTTGATCCACACCCTTTATCCCGCCTTGGAGGGGGCGATCGCCCACCTCAACAGCAAAGCCGGGGAATTCCAGCATATCGTTAAATCGGGCCGCACCCATCTCCAAGATGCTGTCCCTGTCCGTTTGGGGGAAGAGTTTCGGGCCTGGGCGCGAATTTTGGAGGGGCATTTGCGCCGGATTAAATTAGCTGCTGAAGATTTGTGGGTTTTGGGTTTAGGGGGGAGTGCAGCGGGAACGGGGATGAATACCCATCCGCAATACCGTTTCCGGGTAGCGGAACTGTTGAGTGAGTTGATCGGCCAACCCCTCACCCCCGCTCCCCATCTGATGGCCGCGATGCAATCCATGGCTCCTTTTGTGAACGTCTCCGGCTCGTTGCGGAACCTAGCTCAGGATTTGGTGAAAATTTCCCACGATCTGCGCTTAATGGATTCGGGGCCAAAAACTGGGTTTAAAGAAATTCAATTGCCCCCCGTGCAACCCGGTTCCTCAATCATGCCGGGGAAATATAACCCGGTGATGGCGGAAATGATTTCCATGGTTTGTTTTCAGGTGATGGGCTATGATACGGCGATCGCCTTTGCGGCCCAAGCGGGGCAGTTAGAACTGAATGTGATGATGCCCCTAATTGCCTACGATTTGATTCATAGCGTCGAAATTTTGGGCCATGCTCTGGGGGCTTTCAGTGAGAAATGTTTAGCGGGGATTACAGCCCAGGGCGATCGCTGTTTAGCCTATGCCGAAGGAACCCTCTCCCTCGTCACCGCCCTTAACCCCCACATCGGCTATCTCAACGCCGCCAATGTTGCGAAAGAATCCCTAGCCACGGGGCGATCGATCCGTGAGGTGGTGTTAGCCCAAGGGTTAATGGATGAGGAAAAATTAGCAGAAGTGCTGGATTTAGAAGCCATGAGCCAAATGATCAGCGACAACCCAAAGGCTTAACGTTCAGCCAACATCATAATCATCACTCCAGGTTAAATAATTGCTTGGAAAAATAGGCCGTAGCTGTTTTGTTGGGGGGTTGAGAGTATTAAACAAACGATCCCAAAAGTCTTGGATGCCGTAGTTACCATTAAAAGCGGTATGATGCAGATCATGAAAATCCGATGAAATAAAGAAAATTGATAATGAACTGTGACCTTCTAAATTATAGGCATTGCCTACAATTATCCATGCACAGATTTGCGTAATATCATATCCGAAGATGAAGATAGGCAAAATATCAGTTAAGGTGGTGATCACATATTCTAGTAGGCTTTTGTGACCCGCCACAAAACTGGAGGAGTCGCGAAATTCATGGTGTTTAAGATGTATCTTGAGTAAGGATTTTCGGTGTAAGAGCCGATGGGAGATGTAGAAGCAAAAATCTGCGCAAACAATCCTCATCAAGAACCATCCAACGTTTAAAAATAGGCCATTTCCTCGATGAACTTCTGGGGCTAGATAAAGAATAATGCCTGCTGCAACTAATGACTTCATCTCTCCGAGGAGAACGCCTTTTAACGTAAAGGCAGGAAATGGTTGTTCCTTGACTTTGACTACTCTTGCGTTCAGTTTTTGCGCAAGTATAGGATGCAATTTAATACCATTTTCAATGAGCAAGCCAATTCCATAAAATGAAAGAGAACCCATTGCCCAATACAAAAGTATTTGATAGATTAGGGCAATTTTTATGTCTGCCCAAAAATAAGTAAGTATTTGCTGAAAGACTGTGCAAGCAATAGCAACTTTTAGGTAAAATTCGATACCCGGCAAGAAACTCAGAATTTTTTGCATTGAGTTTTTATATTTAACGAATGGGTTCTGTTCCGATAATATAGCAGGGTAAACGCATCAAATTTGGTATAAATCGTAACTGAAAAATTGCAGACAGTTCGGATCTTTCCTAAAAAGGCACACATTTTTAGTTTTTTTGTTCTACACAAAGCAACTCAAAATTCAATCATCCAAGTTCTTTGCACTATGAGAGCAGAAAAACATTTTGCCATTGTCAATAAGCAACTCTATTCTCAACAACTAGAGAATGACCATAGATCTGTACCACAACTCAGCATTATTCTGTATCTTGTGATACCGGTTTTGATGCGTTTGCCCTGGATAATATAGCCGCAGTCAGTATTATTAGGACGTTTTAGAAATCCGAAACCCTCCCTGGTGGGCAATGCCCACCCTACTATTCCGATAATAGATAGCACTAGACAGAATCATGAGGACAACTCAGTCCGCTCCCCCATAGTTTTAAAGATTTCAGAACTTAATTCCCTGAGCTACGGCTATAGAATTGAGAATTGATCGATACAGCCTGTTCAGAAACAATCTGATCAGTTCTGAAAGTCCCTCTCCCGCTCTGGGAGAGGGATTTAGGGTGAGGGCAATGGGTTAAGCAATTGGTAGCTGTATGCGATCGCGAATCAGCATAGGGGCGCAAATATTCAATCTTCGCCCCTACAGCACAATCTCATTCAGCAGATTGTAGATTACAACTGCTTCACTTCAGCGGTGAGCTTGGCCACCACATCCTTCGCGCCACCAAAGAGCATGAGGGTTTTATCCTGGAAAAATAGCTCATTTTGCACACCGGAAAAGCCCGTCCCCATGCCCCGCTTAATGACGATCGCGTGCTTGGCTTTATCCACTTCTAAAATGGGCATTCCATAGATAGGGCTACTTTTATCATGGCGAGCCGCAGGATTGACCACATCATTGGCCCCGATAATTAACGCCACATCGGTTTGCTCAAATTGGGGGTTAATGTCATCCATATCGCAAAGTTGCGGATAGGGGACATTGGCTTCTGCTAATAACACATTCATGTGACCCGGCATCCGCCCCGCGACGGGATGAATGGCGTACTTCACCTCAACCCCCATACTTTCCAACTGATCCACCAATTCCTTCACCGTATGCTGGGCTTGGGCCACCGCCATCCCGTAACCGGGAATAATCACCACCGATCGCGCATAACCCAACATCATCGCCCCTTCTTCCGGGTCGATACTTTTCACGGTCTGCTGAGTTCCCACGCTAGTACTCGCTGCACCGCTACCGCCTTCGGAGCCAAAACCGGCAAAGAGGACGTTAAAGATCGAGCGGTTCATGGCTTTACACATGATATTCGTGAGGATGATCCCCGATGCCCCCACGAGCGCACCCGCGATGATCAACATATTGTTGTTGACCACAAACCCGGCTGCTGCTGCCGCTAACCCCGAATAGGAGTTAAGCAGGGAAATCACGACGGGCATATCACCGCCACCGATGGGAATCACAACCGCCACGCCTAAAATCAGCGAGGCGACAATTAAGCCCAAAAATATCGGCAGGTTGCTGGGATCAAGGCAGAAGAACACACTTCCCACCAAAAACGCTACCAAGAGCAGGGCGTTGAGGGGCTGTTGGAGGGGGAATAAGAGCGGCGCACCGGGGAGGATGCCTTGGAGTTTGCCGAAGGCGACAAAGCTGCCGGTGAGGGTGACACCGCCGATCAGTACGCCGAGGATGATTGTGATTAAAGCCGTGGTGGAAAGGGGGAGATGGAAGCTGAGGAGTCGCCAAAATTCGGCGATCGCCACCAGGGCCGAGGCTGCCCCCCCTAAACCGTTGAAAATCCCCACCATTTGGGGCATGGCGGTCATGGCCACCCGGTAGGCGGCGATCGCCCCAATCACCGACCCCACCACAATCCCCACGAGGATCATTGTATAGTTCAAAACCTGTTGCTCAAGGAGCGTCGCCACGACGGCGATCAACATCCCCACCGCCGCCAGTTGATTGCCACGCCGGGCGCTAGCGGGCGATCCCAATTGCTTCAACCCGATAATAAACAGGGAAGCGGCCACCAGATAGCTCAATTGAATCCCAGTCGGGAGAAATTCTGTCCAATTCATCGCGGTTCCCTATTTTTTAAACATTAACAACATGCGATCGGTGACGAGGAAGCCGCCCACGACGTTAACCGTGGCTAACACTACGGCAATTAAACCCAGGACAATGCTGATATTCCAGCCCACAGCCCCGGACACCAGGATCGCCCCCAAAACAGCAATCCCAGAGATGGCATTGGCCCCAGACATTAGGGGGGTGTGGAGGGTGGGGGGGACTTTGTTAATCACTTCAAACCCCACAAAGGAGGCTAAAACAAACACAAACAAACAGGTCATCAATGTGGCAGTGGTCATCATTCCTCATCCTTTAGGAAACTTGCACTTCAATATTTAAGGCCGCTTTAACGCGGGGGTTGCGGATTTCGCCCCCATGGGTGACACAGGTGGCATCGACAATATCATCCTCAAAATCGAGGTTGAGGGCGTTGTCTTTGATCAGGTATTCCAGCAGCGTCGCGACGTTTTTGGCGTAGAGTTGGCTGGCATGGACGGGCATTGAGGAGGGGAGGTTAGTGGGGCCGATGATCGTGATGCCTTGGTAGTTGATATCCTTACCGGGGTCGGTGACTTCGCAGTTGCCCCCTTGATTGGCGGCGAGGTCAACAATTACGGAACCGGGCTGCATCCCGGCGACCATCTCAGCGGTGACGAGGATCGGGGCCCGCTTACCGGGAACTTGGGCGGTGGTAATCACCACATCGGCTTGGGCGATGCGTTCCGCTAGGACAGCTTGGGTTTTTTGGCGGGCAGCTTCGGAGACTTCCTTGGCGTAGCCTCCTTCGGCCACGGTGTCTTCCTCCAGGTCAATATCTACGAATTTGGCCCCTAAACTTTGCACTTCTTCCTTTACCGCTGGGCGAATATCAAAGGCTTCAACGATCGCCCCTAACCGGCGGGCGGTGGCGATCGCCTGCAACCCTGCCACACCGGCCCCCATCACAAACACCTTCGCGGGCCGGATCGTACCGGCGGCGGTGGTGAGCATCGGGAAGAATTTTGGCAGGGCGGCGGCTCCCAACAACACCGCTTTATACCCCGCAATCCCCGCCTGGGAAGAAAGGGCATCCATGCTTTGGGCGCGGCTGGTGCGGGGAATCAACTCCATACTAAAGGCGGTGATCTGACGGGCTGCTAGGGCTTCAATCAGTTCGGGATCTCCTAAGGGATTGAGGAAGCTGATCAACGCTGTGCCAGGGCGCATCTGCTCAATTTCTGCCCGGCTAGGGGGGGCAACTTTGAGAATCACATCGGCATGACCCCAAAGCTCGGCGCGATCGGCTACCACCGCAGCCCCAGCATCGCTGTAGTCTTGGTCGCTAAGGTAGGAGCCTTCGCCGGCCTTGGCTTCCACGAGGAAATGCCAATCCGGTTGTACCAATCGCTGAATCGTAGCGGGAATCAAGGCTACACGCCGTTCACCGACTTCTATAGCCTCACGGGCGATCGCAATTTTCATAGGTCAATTTTTCCTCAAACAATTCAGTACACCAGTCTAGACAAATCACCGCAATGGGCGGGCTTTGCCCCAACTGCACAAGCCATGGTGGCGATGGTAATCTCCCTGTTTATGCCCTCACCGTGTTCTATGACACCATTATTTAGCCCTACCTGTTGTCAGTCTGCCCTTGCATCCTAGGGCGATCTCCCCCGGATCCCACTGGTTCTTTAACTTGTTTTATGTTTTGCCCCCCGGAATTGGCACAAAACGGAACAAATCTGGCCCCCCCTCCCGTCAACCGCCACAGCATTCTGATATAGTCAAGAACAATTGCTAAAAGTTACGCTTTGTTTACAAAAAATTTTCCCCTTTAACCCTAAGCCCCCTCTAACTCACGGCCTATGTTATTTTCCAAAACCCTGCGAAATCGTCTGATTGCTGGTCTTGCTGCGGCAGGTTGTGCGATCGCCGCCACCCCCGCCATCACCGCCGCCCAATCGGGCCTGACGATTTTTAGCGGCGTGAACCGCCCCAACTTGCTCAACTACCGCATGGATCACGGCGGCCGCAATGCCCGCAATGCTCGGTATCGCCTCCGTCTCCCCGCCAACAAAGTTGAATCGACGGTGGCACAAATTTCCATCTATATGCCGGATTATTACGGGGGGGCCGAGGAGCGGTTTCGGGATCTGGAATGTGTGGAAAACTGCGAAAGCACCGAAGAAAAACCCAACCGCATTTATGCCTTTAAAGACCCCAACCGTTTAATTAAAGTGGGCTATGGTAGCGGCTACCGGAATAGCGTCGAAGTGGGCAATGTCCAAATTGAAGAAAACTGTTATCGCTCCTGGGATGGCAGTAAAGAAACCTTTTTCCATTGTTTGCGAATTCCCCTTCTAGAGCCGGTGCAAGCCCGCACGCCGGTAGAAATTAAACTGGAACGGGTGCGGAATCCTTGGTTTGGCGGCACGTTCTATTTCCATGCCTTACTCGTGACTTGTTTAGATGAGGAAGGGTGTTTTAATAACGCTGGAGATCAGCCGGTGAATGATACGCCGGAGTTTGCGGATTTCCGCCGTGCCAGTGTGGATTATGTCGGCACTTGGATTGTTTCGATTACGGATTAGAAAAGAGCATATAGCGTTTTCCCGACTCATGAGAACTCTACTTCCCCCTTTTTCTACGCCGAAGGCGCATCCCCGAAGGGGCTTAGGGGGATGGAGGGGGATCTCTGTATCCTATGGCTCTAGAAATTGCTACAGAAAAGTGAGGAGAGAGGGAAGTTAATTCTTCTCTCTCTCCTCTTTTCTCACCCTTCACTTCTCCCCCAAAGGTAAGCACACCGTAAACGTCGTACAACCGGGTTCGCTGGTGACGGTGATTTCTCCCTTATGGCGATCGACAATTTTACGAACAATATCCAACCCTAAACCACTCCCTTCTCCTGCAACTTTGGTGGTAAAAAAAGGCTGGAAAATTTGGGGAAGAATGTCCCCAGGAATCCCTGGGCCAGAATCGGTAATAGTCACTTGAATGGCTGTCGGGGTACTGCGGGTAATAATCCGTAATACTCCCCGGTTTTGCATGGCTTGGAGGGCATTGTGGATCAGGTTGCCCCACACCTGATGGAGTTCATCGGGATAGCCAAGGAGGGGGGGGAGATTGGGGGTATAGTCCCGCTCAACGGTTACGCCTTGCTTGATCTGGTTTTGGTAGAGGGTAAGCACCGTTTCAAGGCTGCTTTCTACATCGAGGGGCGATCGCACGCCGCTTTGATCGGAATGGGCATAGCGTTTGAGGGCAAAGACAATTTTCGCGGCCCGATCCGTGGCGATCGCAATATTATGGGTACTAATGCGCATCGTCACCAACTGATAAATCCACTCTAACCAGGCTAAATCCGGCATCTGGGTCATCAATGCCAAAGGTGGTTCCCGCAGGCCAATTTCACTACAAATCCGCGCCACTAAAGCCGCCTCTCCAATCCCCAATGCTTCCAAATCTTGGGTCAATTGACGGCGCAGTTGGCGCTGTTCACGGGTGGAAAGGAGGGGAGTGGGGGGGTGAATCTCCTCAAGTAGCGTGAGCAGTTGTGTCTGCTGATCCGGTGGATAGCCTTGCCAAATACTCAGCAGTTTACCGAAAGATTCCTGCCAAAACATTTCCAACACCCGCCCCGATGAACTGATAATCCCCAAGGGCGTATTAATTTCATGGGCAATACTGGCCACCAATTGCCCCAACGCTGACATTTTTTCCGCTTGAATTAGCTCATTTTGCATTAATTGCAGTTCTTTCAGCGTGCGTTCAAGGAGTTGATTTTTCTGTTGCAGTTGGGTTTCAGCTTCCTTGCGATCGCGAATATCCCGCGCCACCCAAATCACCGTTTTTTGATCCAGGGGAGAAATCCGCGCCGAAAACCAAATTTCCTCCCCCGATAACGTCAAGCGATAGTCAAAATCCGTACCCTGTTGTTGCCTTAAAACCCGCTCAACAATGGCAAACCAATGGCCCGCCGTAGCCGGAGCAAAAAACGCCGCCACCGTTTCATTGATCCAATCCAGTTCCGCATCGTAAAGCGTACTGAGGTGGGTTGGGGCGATCTCAATTTCATCAATTTGGGTACAGTCCACATGGATCACCAACACCACATCCGTCATCGCTTCGAGGATACCCCGCAGGCGACTTTCTGAGGTGGCCAATTGTCGGGCAATCAGTTGGCGCTCTTCCACCTGAGCCTTTAATTCCGCCCGGAGTTGAGCCAGTTCCTGCTCCTGTTGGGCAAGGCGTTGTGCTAATTCTTGAACTCCTGCTTGATTATCCTCTGCCGCCATTACTGCCTGAAGCCACGGGCTGATCTGAATCCACAATGGCCCATTCTATCCTTCCCGCGAAGGCTGAGGATCATCTCCTTTGCCCCTGGCCCCCCAGAGGGCTGATCCATTGAGGAGGAAAGAGGCCCCTCACTCCTCACTCCTCACTCCTCACTTCTCACTTCTCACTTCTCACTCCTCACTCCTCACTCCTCACTTCTCACTTCTCACTCCTCACTCCTCACTCCTCACTCCTCACTCCTCACTCCTCACTCCTCACTCCTCACTCTTCACTCCTCAAATCTAGGGAGAAATATCTTCCCCCCGTCCATCCGCCAGGTAGGACAGTGCGCGGAACCGCAACCCCACCAACTGCTCATACAGGGGATTGAGTTTACACATCGGCGGAATATGCACCAATTTTTTGCCAAATAGGACAATATCGCGCTCAAAGGGGCATTGGGGGGGAACCATCTTGCAGACAAACCGGGCAACGCGGGGGTCTTTCATGTCCATGCCGTCGAGCCATTCCCGCACCGGATGGAGGGGATCGGGGGCTGGCCCCTTGACCCGTACCACATCCTGGACTAGGGCTTCATCCACAAAGGCATCATCGGCTTGCAAGTCGTGTTTATCGGGATCGTAGAGGGTGTGCTCTAGGGATTTGAGGGCATCCACCTGAAGACCCAAGGCGGCCAGAAAGCCATTAACCACTTTGGATTCTTCCACGGAATACACCCCATTAGCCAGGGCCATCATCACCGCTGTGCGCATGAAGTTTTCGGCGGTGTGGGGGTCATCCCCAAGGGTGGCGGCCAGTTCCGCCGGGCTGATCGGCTCTAGGGCCCCTAGATCGGTTTGGGGGGCGAGATCATCTTGGGTGAGTTGGGTAATCAGTTCTTTTTCTTCGGGGTCAAAGTGACCATCGGCCCAGGCGATGGTGAGCAGTCCCCGCAACCAAACGGAGATTTGGGCATCGCTGTAGGGGTGTTCTAGGGTCTGAGTCATCGGCGTTTCGGGGACGATTTTCCTAAATCTATTTTATGGCCAACGGGACAGCCAGCCTGGAAAACTTTGGCGATTCACAGCGGGGTTGAGGATGGTAGCACATTGCCGATAAATCTGAGGGCGGTGGTGTAATCCTGTCGCGCCATGCCCGCCATTGACCAACCCCATACAGTTTCAGGGGCCTGCCACAGTTGCAGATGCTCCACCCCCGGATCGGCATAAAATCCCCCAGAGCCAGCCCCCAATAGTCCGGAACTCCAATGGGTAAAGGCATCATGGCTGAGGCGATGGATCGGGAAATTGCCCCCCAAGGGGACTCCCCAACCATCGATCGCCACCAATCGGGTGATTTTTCCCCCCTGTTTTTCCCAAAGGCGGGCGGCGGCGATCGCCCCCACCACCCCCGCACTAAAGCCGATCACGGTTACAGGGGCGGTGACATCCTTTAAGCAGGTTAAGATGCCCTGCCCATCATAGGGGGCGATGTGGGGAACCGGCACGATCCGCAATTCCAGCAACTCATCCGCCCAAACAGCCCCCAATTGGGTACAAAATGCCCTTGTCCCCCCTGGGGGGTTATAGCCGGGACAGATTAGAATAAGCAGAATAGACCCCCTACCCCTGGATAATTGTGGTTGCAACTCCTGAAAAACGCCAAGAACTCAACCCCACGGGCGACGCACCCGGAGCAGACCGCGTGGCGGTGTTGCTGATGGGGTATGGCGAAGTTGAGAGCTATGAAGACTTTGCCAACTATAACGAACAGGCGTTAAATCTCCTCACCGCTAAATTTGCCCCTGTCCCCCTCTGGCTCTATCCCCCCCTGGCTAAATTGTTAGCGATGTTTGACCTCCACGAATGGAGCCACCAGCATGGTCAGTTTATCTCCCCCCATAATCATATTTTTGAGCATCAACGGGCGGGCATTGAACGGGAATTGCAAAAACAATGGGGCGATCGCATCAAGGTGTTTAAAGCCTTCAACTTCTGCGCCCCCCATCTCCCGGAACAGGTACTCGCTCAAATTAAAGCCGAAGGGTTTAGCAAACTGTTAATCTATCCGCTTTTGGTAGTGGATTCGATCTTCACCAGTGGGATTGCTGTGGAGCAAGTTAACGCTGCTTTGGTTGAATTAAACGAATCCCCCGCCCAATGGCCAACGGGAACCCGCTACATTCCCTCTTTTTACAACGAACCGGATTACATCGATTTATTAGCGGGCATGGTCTTGGCCAAAATTGATCAAGATCTAGCGGTGGCCCATCTCCCCTCTCAAACCGGCATTGTGCTGATGAACATGGTTGCCCCCACAAGGCCAAGGGCTTTACCTCCGGAATTATGGAAAGTGAGGCCCTGTACGAAGCCGTCCGCAATCGCCTCATCCATCAATATCCCCTCATTTCTGTGGGTTGGCTCAACCACGACACCCCCCTGATTGATTGGACGCAGCCCAATGCCCAGTTAGCGGCCAGCAATTTGATTGATTTAGGGGCGACGGCGATCGTCATGATGCCCATCGGTTTTGCCACGGAAAACCACGAAACGATCCTCGATGTGGATCACATCATCGGCGCATTAAAACGCAAGGCTCCCCACGTCACCTATGTGCGGATGCCCTGTGTCAATGATCACCCGGAATTTCTCGCCATGGCCGCCCGCTGGGCCAACCCCCAAATCGAGGCCCTCCTCGGCGAAACCGTCACCCCCACCACGTTCATCCCCGAACTCTACGCCGACCACGGCCATGATCACCACCATGATCACGGCCACCATCACCACTAACGCGAATCGGGGCGAAATTTACCATTTTTCGCCCCTACACCCGCTCCCCCTATAGCATCTATCTCGTGCCATGGCTCTGCCATGGCATGAAAATTGGGCGGCTCTGCCGCCTATTGGAGACAAAGCCGCTGAGAGGACATTACTAACCAAAGTAATGTAGAAACTGTACTTACTGAAAAATTTACTGCTCCCTATTCATAAACTTATAAGTCTGATATCCTCCATAGGTTAAAAGTGCTCCTACGGCAATAATTCCAGCAACTGGAAGAGTTACCGGAGCAGCCACAATGGTTGTTGCCGTTGTTGTCACACCTAACCAACCTGCAACGCCTGCGGCGGGTACTGTAGCAGTTGTAACTATAGGTACAGTAGCAACTGTGATTGAACCTAACGACGAACCAGCAAGTGTAGTGATTCCAGCAACCAGCCCACTATTCATGTCCATAGTTCTGTAAAGAGAGTAGTGTTTATTAGAAAATTTGGGCTACTTAAAGCTTGTTTAAATTATACTCAAGCTATTTTTCTAACTACTAGGGTGTATTTACCGTACACATTCGTCCAAGGTAGGTTGGGTTTGTCTAGCCCAATTTAAAAACGAATGTAATTCAGCCACAAATAAAATAGACGTATCAAAAAAGCACTTCATCACCTCAATAATGACTCCTCCCGTGCTACCTGAACCGCTGCCACAAGATCGAATGTCGGGGAAATTTCCCCTTGGTAAACCAGCACATTCCCTTCCCAAGTCAGCATTGGATCAAGGTCAGGTTTTTTTTCCGGAATAGCATCAGGTTCCTGAAGAGATTCGATTGACACTCCCCGCGCTAAAGCGACGGGGATTCTTGGTTCATCAACCGGACTTAACTGAGCAGGATTGCTCCAACCCAGCCAGAGGCCCAATCTCCCCAAGCGTATAACTTCCCGTTTGCCCCACG
>NZ_JAYGHW010000076.1:0-25870 GCF_034932185.1 Spirulina sp. CCNP1310
TTCACGACTGGCTCGGAGTTCGAGGCGGGGCTGTTCCCCAGGGGGGAGGGCATTTTGCAGGGGGGCGACGACTTTGGCGATCGCCTCTTTCACAAACCCCTTCATAAACACATCTTTTTGCACCAACTGAAACTGTTGCTGCACCACCTCCACCATCCCCCCATCCCCCCAATCCTGGTTTTGGCGGAAATATTCAATAAAGCTTTTCCCCGCAATCCGGGTGAGATAGGCCGCCGTTACGCCTTGAATACTTTTCCCCACCAAATAGGTGGCGATATTAAACTGTAACGCCGTGGCTAAAAGTTGAATCGCCCCCTTCACCACCCCCAAGCTCACCAGGGTTTTCCCCAAGGAGAGGGCCAACTCTCGCCCCCGATCCAGATTCAATTCACAGCCATAGACCCGGCCAATTTCCACGACCATCTGAGCATTCACCGCCGCCGTCGCCAGCAAATCCACCACCGGCAACGGCGTAATCGTGATCACCCCTGCCCCAATCCATTGAAAGCGGTCGATGATTTTATCCGCCTGGCGACGGCGCTGCTGATCAATGAGGCGGCGGGCCTCTTCCCCTAGCCGCTGGGATTGCAAGAGGATGTTATCGGCGATTAGGTCTTCCCCTTCGGCGCGGAGGACGGCGGCGAGGCGTTTGATCAGGGGGAGAATGTCCGATTCCGGTTGATAGGTTTCGCCATTTTCGAGGCGGATCGGTTGGGGATGGGCGGCGATCGCCACCACATCCTGGGGCGGAATCAACGGCTGCACTTGGGCGCGTAACTGTTCTAAAATCACCCCCTGCTCATCGGGGGGATAAAGGTCGGTTTTATTGAAAATCAGCAGCGATCGCTTGCCAATTTCCGCCAAAGCCCGCAGGGGCGTATATTCCGATTGGCGCAGATCGTTATCGACGACGAACAGGAGCAGATCCGCTTCCGTGGCCAACTGACGGGCGATCGCCCCCCTTTCCGTCCCCGCGCTCCCCGCTTCTAAAATCCCCGGCGTATCCACCAGCAAAATTTCCCGCTCCACCCCCGGCAACCGTAACCCGTAGGCTTTCCCCAGCGTCGTCGTCCCCATGGCGGCCCCTACCTCCCCCGCCATCTCGCCAATCAGGGCATTAATCAGCGAGGTTTTGCCCGCCGACCCCGTACCAAAGATCATCACCTTAAACTCCCCCCGCGCCAAACTCGCCGCAATGGCTTGCGATCGCGCCAACAGCGCCGCCTTCGTCACCTCATCCTCAATCTGCGCCACCTGCTGCTGCACCACCTGCAAATTCACCCCCGCCGCCGCCGTCTTCTCCACCGGATAACTGGGCGCTTGCCCCCCAGAACGCCGCCGTTGGGGCCGGTTGATCAGGTTGAAATAATAGATAAACCCATAGATCAACAACCCTAACAAGACAATCACCAGCAACAGCAAGAGATTGGCCAACAGCGGCGCAGTAAAGGAGATCTGAAAATAGAGGCGATAGAGGGAATCGATCAACCACAACACCATCCCCAAAATCACCGCAATGCCAACAATCAACGTAATCAGGCGGGGCAGGGGCATAGCTTAATCCACATTGATAATCCCAAAGGTACGGAAAAAGTTCAGGAACCCAAACAACCCAGAGAGGGGATTGAGCACCGCCCCCAACGTATCGCTAACACTGGCCAAGCTGGATCGGCCCACCACCACCACATCATTGGGCAACATAATCGGGTTATTCTCCTCACTCAACCCCACGGTAAAATCAATGTCAATGCGGCGGTTCGTCACTGTACCATCGGGGTTAAGGCGCACCAACTCCACCGAGCCGCGCCGGGCGCGAACATTATTAAAGCCCCCTGCGCCTAAAATTGCTTGGTTCAGCGTTGTATTCGGGGGAACCACCTGAGGGCCAGGACGCACCACTTCCCCCACCACCCCAATCCGCATCTGTTCCGGGGAAAGGTTCGTCGTCACCAGTTCAGTGATTTCAGCATTATTAATCGTTTCCGCCCGGGGTACAATAATCGTATCCCCCGGCTGGAGGGGCATATCTTGGTTAATATCGCCATCTTGCAACATCGCCCAGAGGTTAACGTTAAAAATCTCCTCTGTCCCCTCCCGGTTGATCCGCCGCAGCCGAATATCCCGCACATTGGCGCTGGGTTTAATGCCGCCAGCGGCACTAATCGCTTGGGTAATCGTCGGGGGTTGACCCGTTGGGGGATTGGCCACGACAGAATAGGAACCCGGTCGGTTCAATTCCCCCACCACCGCCACCTGTACCGGGAAGTTATTATCCGAGGCAAAACTAGCATCTAAAAGTTGCCGCGTTTCGGCGGGATTCACCGCCAGATTAGTCGGCACAAAAATACTATCCCCATCCCGCAGTTGCACATCTTGACCGGCCGCCCCCCGGTTAATCAACTCCCAAAGATTGAGGGTGTAGGTTTGGCCATTGCGCCGCAGTTGCACTTGGCGGATATCAGCGGAGAGGGTCACGCCTTCGGCCAGGGTGAGGGCATCGGTAACGGTGGGGAACTGGCGGGCATTTTGCATCACGTTGATACTGTAAGAACCCGGTTTGCTCACTTCCCCGGAGACCACTAGGTTCACTGGCCGGGTAGAAACCAGGGTGGCATTAATAAAGGGTCGAACAAGATAGGGACGATAGAGGGCTTCTAGTTTTTGTTTCGCTGCGTCCACGGATAGCCCTTTAAGGTTGACAACACCTAAAAGGGGCAGGTTGATACTGCCATCAATGAGCAGGGGATATTCACCGCTATATTCCGGGACATCAAAAATATTAATCCGTAACACATCGCCACCATCCAATGTATAGGGAATGATGGGGGGTGGGTTCGAGTTGACGCGGGGTTGATTAAAGGCTGGGGCTGGGGCTGGGTTTGGTGTTGGGGTGAATTCAAAGGGAACGGGAGCCGGTGGCTCCACTGGCTCAAAGTTGGGGACTTGGCTCCAGGCGGGTAGGGCCAGGGTGGTGAGGCAAAGGCTGGTGAGGAGGGAAGCGGTGACGGGTTTCATGGTTATGGGTTGGGGTCGAGGGGCATTAAGCCATTTTGGTTAGAAAAATAGCGGTTGTAGTAATAGTATGACCCTGACGTTAGGCCCTTTGCGCCATTGGCGACGAGGCCGACGTTATGAATTTGCGACACTTTGAGGCCCTCGATCACCTGTTTTAAGACGGTGCGCTCTGTCCAGCCGAGGCGGGCGACGAGGATCATCACATCGCTGTGGGGGGCGAGGAATTTGGCATCGGCTAAACCGAGCATGGGCGGGGTGTCGAAGATAATCAGGTCGTAATGTTGGCGGAACCATTGGATTAAACCGCGCATTTTTTGGGAGGCGAGGAGGCGGGTGGGGTCGGGGGGGATTTGCCCGGAGGTGAGGACGAAAAGGTTGTCGTCGGTGGGCGATCGCTGAATCACATCCTCCACATCAATATCCATCGAAATCACATGGGACAGGCCCCAAACATTGGGCAGATCCGCCACCACATGAACTTGGGGCCGGCGCAAATCCGCATCCACCAATAACACCCGTTGCCCCATGGCGGCGGCGGTTTGGGCCAGGTGAATGGAGGTGGTGGATTTACCTTCTAAGGGAACTGATGAACTCACCACCAACACCTGTAGGGGTTTATCGGGGGTTAAAAATGAGAGGTTAGCATTTAAAGAGCGGAAGGCTTCCAGGAAAGGGGTGGTTTGGTAACGACGGGCTGCACTGGCATACCCATCGCGCCTGGGGGGGGGCAAGAGGGCCGTTTTTTCTCGATCGCGTTGGGTTTTTTCTGGGCGTTGGCGAAAGTCCTTGCGAAAGGGAATCACCCCCAATAGGGGGAGGCGTACCATTTCTTTCAGATCCTCAGCAGAGTGGAAACGCACATCCAGTTTTTCGATAATCAACATTGCGCCCACCCCTGCCACAAGGCCCGCCATCACTGCCACCGCCATCCCCCGCGTCACATCCGGTGCAATGGGATACAGGGGCAATTCCGGGGCGTTGAGCAATTCCCAGGAGGTGGTGCGTTGGGCTGCTTCAATTTGGAGATCTTCCTGCACAGCCAGAAAGCGATTGAGGCTTTCAGTGGCTACGTCCAATTGCCGTTGTAAGTCCATATATTGGCGGCTGAGGTCAGCGAAGCGATTCAAGTCTTGGCGGGTTTGATTTTCCGCCAAAGCCAAAGCCGCCGATCGCACCTCCAGCACCATTTTTTCATTGGTCGCGCCAATAAAATCTTGCGTCAACTGCAAGCGAATCGGGTTGGGGGAAGCGGAGAGGGATTTGGCCTGCTCTCCGGCAGCTTCCCCTAACACCGCCTGAGCCTCAGCTTGAATCAGGGGCAAAAGTTTTTCCCGCTGCGCCTTCAGTCCCACAATCGTCGGATTACTGGCGGTAAACCGCGCTGACTCTAAGGCCAGTTGGGTTTCTAGCTTCTGAAGTTCATTGAGTAACGTTTGATAGCGGGGGGCTTCGCTGAGGGCGGCCACCACCATTGCTTGATTTAAGTCCAGATCCAATTGCCCTTGGAGCGTTTGGGTGAGCGATCGCACCTCATTTAAACTGGTGCGGGCGGTGCGACTTTCTTCCGTGAGGCGATTGAGGCGCTCCGCAACGCTCTGCCCTTGAACATCAGGATCCAGGATGTTATGGCGTTGTCGAAAGGCTTGTAGATCATTTTGCAGCCCATTCACCCGCTCTTCAAGGATGGGTAACTGTTCCTCCACAAAGCCCAAACCCTTTTGACGACCTGTTTGCTGCTCAATTTGGGAATAGGCAATTAAACCCGCTGCTAATTTATCCAGGACAAATTGAATTTTATGGGGATCTGAATCTTGGTAACTCACCTCCATAATTTTGGTGCCGACCACTTGAGAAACATTAAACGCCCCCACCAAGGCCCCATAATCCACCTCTGGATATTGGGTCTGAATCTGCTTGAGGATCGGCATTAACACCGTAGGACTACGCAACACTTCAATTTGCGTGTCATAGTCAAAATCAAGGCCCAACTGGCCAATCAGCCGCTGACTGAATTGGTCAAACTGTTGTTCACTGGCGATCGGCTCCACCAAGAGGCGGAATTGACTGCGGTAGAGGGGATCTTCTTGTAAAACCCGCATCCCCATCACCGATGTTACTGCTGTGCTGACGATCAAGAAAATCCACCACCGTCGCCGCAGCACAGAAAGGGCAAGGCGAAAATTAAAACTATCTTCATCGCTGTTAGCCTGGAGTGCGACAAAGGGATCGCCCGGATTGAGGGGAGAGGGGGGTACAGGGCCGGTATGCCGTGGTGGTAGGGGTTGAGGGTTGAGGTTAGACACCATAGGGGCAAGAAGTGGAGCCTCTGAACGGAGGGCTTAAGCCCCACGATATCCTCCCATGATAAGCTGCGCCAAGGGGGTCTTGGGGTGAGGGCTGTTGAACAGTAACTGCTATATTAATCCCCGTACTGCTGTCTTTGCCTTCTATGCCCCGATCAACAGAATTAATCATTGAAGCCGGTAAGGTGGAAAAGCACTATTGGCAAGACCTCTGGCGTTATCGGGAGCTATTTTGGTTTCTGGCCTGGCGGGATATTTTGGTGCGCTACAAGCAAACCTTGATCGGGGTAATCTGGGCTTTGTTGCAACCGTTGCTGACGATGGTGGTGCTGTCGGTGGTGTTTGGCCGGTTGGCGAATTTGCCCTCCGATGGTGTGCCTTACCCGATTTTGGTGTTTGCGGCGATGTTGCCCTGGCAATTTTTTGCTAACTCCCTCAGCGCCAGTAGCCAGAGTTTGGTGAGCAATGCCCATGTGATTTCTAAGGTGTATTTCCCCCGGTTGATTGTGCCGGCCAGTGCGATCGTCGTCAGTTTTGTGGATTTGTTGCTATCGGGGGTGATTTTGTTGGGGCTGATGGTGGTGTTTGAGTTTGTCCCCAGTTGGCGGTTGATCTTTTTGCCGCTGTTGGTGGCGATCGCCGCCCTTGCCAGTTTAGGGGCAAGCCTCTGGCTAGCCGCCCTCAATGTTCAATATCGGGATTTCCGCTTTGTGGTTCCCTTCATCATCCAATTTGGCCTCTATGTGTCCCCCGTGGGATTTAGTAGTGCGATCGTTCCTCCCCAATGGCGGCTGCTCTATTCCCTCAATCCCATGGTGGGGGTGATTGATGGTTTTCGCTGGGCGATTTTGGGCCAGGCTTCCCCCCTCTATTGGCCCGGATTTTTGCTCTCTTTACTGTTAATGACGGGCTTATTAGCCAGCGGCATCTGGTATTTTCGCCGCATGGAGCGCACCTTTGCCGATGTCATTTAGTCATGGCCAAAGGACGGTGTTACGGGGCAAAGCCCCAGAACACCGTCCCAATGCTAACGATCAAATCAACTGGGGTGATCTGTTTAACGGAACATACTGCTCACCGAGCTATCCTCATGAATCCGCCAGATCGTTTCGCCAATTAAATTGGCCACCGACAACACCCGCAATTGCGGGAACTGCTGCTCCTCTGGAATCGGGATCGTATTCGTGACGATCACTTCCTCCAGCACACCGCTGGAAAGCCGTTCGATGGCCGGGGGCGAAAATACCGCATGGGTAGCACAAGCATAGACCTGCCGCGCCCCCTGTTGCCGCAGGAACCGCGCCCCCTCGGAAATCGTGCCAGCGGTGTCGATCATGTCATCCACCAACACCGCCGTTTTCCCCCGCACATCCCCGATCACATTCATCACTTCCGCGACATTGTGCGCTTGGCGACGTTTATCGATAATCGCGAGAGGGGCATCATTGAGTTTTTTGGCAAAGGCCCGGGCCCGGGCCACCCCCCCCACATCCGGGGAAACCACCACCAGATCCTCCAATTGCTTGCTCAGGAGGTAGTTGAGCAACACCGGAGAACCATAGACATGATCAAAGGGAATATCAAAATAGCCTTGAATTTGGGCAGAATGGAGATCCATCGCCACAATGCGATTCGCTCCCGCCTGGGTCATTAAGTTGGCCACCAACTTGGCGGTAATCGACTCCCGCCCAGCGGTTTTACGGTCAGCCCGCGCATAGCCATAGTAGGGAATCACCGCTGTGATTTGCCGGGCGGAAGCCCGCCGACAGGCATCAATGATGATTAACAATTCCATCAAATGATCATTCACGGGTCGGCAGGTGGGCTGTACGAGGTAAACATCACAGCCCCGGATCGATTCTTGAATTTGGATATAAAGCTCACCATCCGCAAATTGCTTGCGGATCATTGGGCCTAAGTCCATCCCCAGGTAGCGGGCGATTTCTTGGGCAAGGAGGGTATTGGCTGACCCGGAAAATAATCGCAGGCGATTATGATCTGAAAGGGAGGTCAGCGTTGGCTGGAAGTTAAGAGTTGCAGTACGGCTCACGGCACCATGGATTGAACCTGATCTGAGGCGATTCTACCACTGCCTTTTAGGTCTTGGCTAAAAGCCGCTAAAAAGGCCAGGATATATCAGATCATCTGTAGTTTAATATACAGCAATTTGTCTTCATATTTCACCATTGGAGGACAAGTGGGTCGTGCAGACTTTAGTCCGCTCCCCATGGTTTGCAAGCTTGCAGAACTTAATTCCCTTGGCTACTGGTATCAAATTGATGGGTGTGGGGGCGAAAAATTTTTCGCCCCCACAGGGGGTGTGATGCTCTACTCCATTACTCCTCTTCAGGAATATCCAACTCTTCCGCCTTGACCCGATGGGAGCCGCCTTCCTTCATGGCAGCAACGGCCACCTCTGCCCCGGTTTGGAGCGCAGCCCGAAGCTTTTCCTCCACTTCCTTGGCAATGGTGGGGTTTTCTTCCATGTACTTGATGGCATTATCCCGGCCTTGGGCAATATTTTCGCCGTTGTAGCTATACCAGGCCCCTTTGCGAATCACCACATTGGTTTGCTCGGCTAAATCCATCATGCAGCCCATCTGGGAAATCCCTTGGCCGAAAATGATGTCAAATTCAGCAATGCGGAAGGGGGGAGCAACTTTGTTTTTCGCCACCTTCACCTTGGCACGAATGCCGTATTCCCCCTCTGAACCTTTTTTCAAGGTTTGAATGCGGCGAATGTCCAAACGAACGGAGGCGTAGAATTTGAGGGCGTTGCCGCCGGTGGTGACTTCGGGGGAGCCGTAGGTGACACCGATTTTTTGGCGCAGTTGGTTGAGGAAAATGATGGTAGATTCGGATTTGCCGACATTCCCGGCAATTTTCCGCAGCGCCTTACTCATCAGCCGAGCTTGTAAACCCACCTGAGTATCCCCCATTTCTCCTTCAATTTCAGCGCGGGGAACAAGGGCTGCTACGGAGTCAATGACGACAATATCCACAGCGGACGATCGCACCAATTGATCGACAATTTCTAAGGCCGATTCACCATTGTCCGGCTGGGCAACGAGGAGGTCTTCAATGTTCACGCCTAATACTGAGGCGTAGGCAGGATCGAGGGCGTGCTCCGCATCCACAAAGGCCGCTACCCCCCCCTGCTTTTGCACTTCAGCGAGGGCATGGAGGGCGAGGGTCGTTTTCCCGGAACTTTCGGGGCCGTAGATCTCGATGATCCGCCCTTTGGGGAGGCCGCCGCCGAGGGCGAGGTCAAGGGTGAGGGCCCCGGTGGAGATGGTTTCGACGCGCATCCGGGTGGCATCGCCGAGGCGCATAATCGCCCCTTTGCCGAAGTTGCGCTCAATTTGGGTGAGGACGAGGTTGAGGGCTTTGTCTTTGTCGGAGTTTTTAGAAATAGCGGCCATGAATACCTCGGTGGTGGGCAAGAATGGGGGTGGACAGGGATATTTCAGTACAGAGGTATGCAAATTATAACGGATTTTCGGGCCGGTGGCGTTAAGAATCCTCAAGGTTGGTTTCCCAATCCTGGAGGGTTTGGTGGTGAAGGCGGCGGGAGGTGCGGCGGTATTTTTTGCTCTCTAAGCGGGGTTCGTAGCTGCGCTGGCCGGCGGTGGTGATTTTTACTTTCATGGGGGCTTCTGCATCGGGTTGATGCTGTTGTTGGGTTTGGCGGGCGATCGCCTCTCCTAAAAACTTCACATAATGGGGATACCGTTCCCAATCCCCCCGGACTTGACAGTCTGGCTCATCCCGGTGGGTGCAATTGTTGAATTGACAGGTTCCCTTTTGGAGGCGATCGCCAATTTCCGGGAAATAATCCGGCAGGGCTTGGGGATCGGGGGGCAGTTCCGGCTGATTAAAGCCGGGGCTATCCGCCAACAGCCCGCCATCGGGTAGGGGGAACAGTTCCACATGGCGGGTGGTGTGGCGGCCCCGTTGCAGTTTTCCCGACACGGCCCCCACCCGGAGACTGAGATCGGGGATCAGCCGTTGGATCAGGCTGGATTTGCCCACACCGGAGGGGCCAGCGCAGAGCGTGATGCGATCGGCTAAAGTCTCATAGAGGGGGGCAAAGCCTTGGTTTTGGGTGACACTGAGGGGAAAGCTGGGATAACCCCAGGCTTGGATCCGCTCCTGCCATGCCTGTTGCAGAGCAGGGCTGACCAGATCGCATTTATTGAGGACAATTTTGGTCTCCATCCCCGTGGCTTCGGCATGGATCAGGAAGCGGCTCAGTTGCCAAGGTTCAAGGCTGGGTTCTGTGAGGGCAAAAACGAGGATGATCTGCTGGGCATTGGCCACAGGGGGCCGGCTGAGGAGGCTGCGGCGGGGCAGAATTTCGGCAATCACCCCGGCTCCATCGGTAAAATCCGGGGCTTCCACCCGGACGCGATCGCCCACCATCACCCGCTCACCCATTTTTTTGAGGCGCGATCGCCCCGTACAGAGCAGGATCGGTGTATCGGGGGCCTCTAAACAGACCCGATAAAAATTGGCCTCCTTGGCCAATACGACCCCTAGCCAGGGGCCATCAGACAACACCATGAGCGGGGCAACGCACTTGCAACACAAAAAAATCATCCTTGGGGGCGATCGCCCCCAAGGTATAGCCCGCCATCACCAAACTATCGGGAACCTGTTCAATGGGTTCCCCGCTATCCAGCCACACCTCCAATAACTGCCCCGCCTCCATCTGCTCAAGGCGCAACTTTGTCCGCACAAAATTAATCGGGCAGGGGGTTCCCCGCAAATCCAGTTGGGCATCGGGTTGGGGATCGATTGCAATGGTCATAGCCTAGCCCCCAAACATTTTACCCAAGAAGCCCTCTAGGCCTCGTTCCTTCTCCGTCACATCCCCCCGCAACTGGGCCAATTGCAGCAGCAATTCCCGCTCTTCGGGGGCCACTTTCGTGGGGATGGCAATTTTAATCGTGATTAAATGATCCCCTCGGCTCACCGGATTGCCCAACTGGGGTACGCCGCGATCGTCCAATTTCAGCACCGTATTGGGCTGCGTCCCGGCGGGAATCGTTAACTCCACTTCACCATCCACGGTATGGATCGGAATCCGACAGCCCAGAATCGCTTGTAGATAGCTAATCGTCAAATCCGAGAGGATATTAATCCCATCCCGTTTAAATTCCGCATCCTCTTCAACGAAGAGGTAAACGTAGAGATCTCCCGGCGTGCCGCCCCGTAAACCCGCATCCCCTTCCCGGGCCACCCGCAGCCGCGTGCCATTGTCTACCCCTTGGGGGATGGTGATTTTTAATTTCTTCGTTTCCTGCTTCCGGCCCGCGCCGCCACAACTCTCACATTTTTCCTCAATCACCTGGCCCTCACCATTACAGGCGGGACAGACGGAAACTTGGGCGAAACTGCCAAAGGGGGTACGGGTGGCGCGACGCACTTGCCCTGTACCATTACAGGTTCCGCAAGTCTTCACCCCGGTTCCCGGTTTCGCCCCCGTGCCGTTACAGGTTTTGCAACTTTCCTGATGGGGAATGCGAATTTCCTTTTCGCCGCCAAAAATGGCCTCACGGAACTCTAATTTCAGATCAAGGCGCAGGTCATCGCCCCGCACGGGGCCACTGCGGCGACGGGTTTGGGTGCTACCCCCCACGCCACTGCTACCCCCACCAAAACCACTAAAAATGGTTTCAAAGATATCGGCAAAGCCCCCCATATCGCCAAAATCGGAATAGCCCCCACCGGCTCCGGCGGAGACCCCCGCTTCCCCAAAGCGATCGTAACGGGCCCGAATTTCGGGATCAGAAAGTACCTCATGGGCCCGGTTTACTTCTTTAAACTGATCTTCGGCTCCCGGCTCTTTGTTCACATCTGGATGATATTTACGGGCCAACCGGCGGTAGGCTCGTTTGATTTCATCTTGACTTGCATCACGGGAGATCCCAAGAGTTTGGTAGTAATCGCCTGCCATAGGGTGCTGATCCGTCGGGTGAATGGGTGAAAATAGGTTACTCTAAACTCTAACAAATTCGCGGCCTGATCTTAGGGGGTGAGGGCGGGATCTGCGCATCGCGATCGCCCCCCTCAATCCACCGGCTCATAGTCAGCGGCGATCGTGGCATCATCGTCATCAAACTCAAAGCGAAACTCATCATCCTCGCTGGGTTCTTCCTCAACGATTTGGGTGGGTTGCTCACTTTCGACGATTTCGGTGGGATGCTCACTAAAGTCCGGAACCCCTGAGGGGGGCATGGGGGTGGAATCTACACTTTCAAACTCGGCACTCACCCCTTGGCTCGCCCGGTTGTAGAGGTCAGTCCCCACCGCCAACACCGCTTGCTTGAACTCTTCGAGGCGGGTTTTGACGATCTCGACGGTGACGTGGGGATCTTTGAAGGCGGCTTCGAGGGCTTCGCGCTTGGCGATCGCCTGCTGTTTCAAATCCTCCCGAATCAAGTCGGCATTGTCTTTGAGCGTGGTTTCGTGGGTGTAGGTGATGCTGTCGGCTTGGTTGTGCAACTCCACCAACTCCATACGCCGCCGGTCTTGCTCGGCGTACTGCTCCGCTTCGAGGCGCATCCGCTCCACCTCTGCATTGCTCAAGCCCCCGGTATTGGTGATCCGCACGCTCTGCTCTTTGCCCGTGGCCTTATCCTGAGCGCCCACCTGCAAAATACCATTGACATCAATTTCAAACGTCACTTCAATTTGCGGTACTCCCCGAGGGGCGGGGAGAATCCCGGTGAGCAGGAATTTCCCTAAGCTTTTGTTGTCCCGTGCCATGGCCCGTTCCCCTTGGAGGACATGGATTTCCACCGAAGTTTGACCATCAATGGCGGTGGAAAACACCTGGGATTTACTGGTGGGGATCGTGGTGTTGCGTTCAATGATTTTGGTGAACACTTCCCCTAGGGTTTCAATCCCTAAAGAAAGGGGCGTAACATCCAAAAGCAGGAGATCCTCCACTTCCCCCCCTAACACGCCCCCTTGAATGGCGGCCCCTAGGGCCACCGCTTCATCGGGGTTGACGGAGCGATCGGGTTCCTTGCCGCCAAAGAAGCGTTTAATCGCATTGCCCACCGCCGGAATGCGGGTAGAGCCGCCCACCATTAAAATGCGATCGATGTCGTTGGTGGTCAGTTCGCAGTCCTTGAGGGCCTGCTTCACGGGTAAAATCGTCCCCTTAATCAGTTCAATGGCCAACTCTTCAAATTTTGACCGGGAAAGGTCACATTCGAGGTGTTTGGGGCCGGTTTCATCGGCGGTGATGAAGGGGAGGTTAATGGAGGTGTTGCCGACGCTGGAGAGTTCAATTTTGGCTTTTTCGGCGGCTTCCCGCAGCCGTTGCAGCGCCATTTTATCCTGACGCAGATCAATGCCCTGCTGGGCTTTGAATTCTCCGGCCATCCATTGGACGATGACGTTATCAAAATCATCACCGCCGAGATGGTTATTGCCGGAGGTGGCTTTGACTTCAAAGACCCCATCTCCCAGTTGGAGGACGGAAACGTCGAAGGTTCCCCCCCCTAAGTCAAAGACGAGAATATGTTGATCTTGGTCTTGTTTGTCTAAACCGTAGGCGAGGGCGGCGGCGGTGGGTTCGTTGATGATCCGCAGCACTTCGAGGCCGGCGATCGCCCCTGAATCCTTGGTTGCCTGCCGTTGGGCATCGGTAAAGTAGGCGGGAACGGTGATCACCACCTGGGTTACAGGCTCCCCTAAAAACTGCTCCGCATCACTTTTCAGTTTTTGCAGCAGCATCGCGGAAATTTCCTGGGGGGTGTAGTTTTTGCCCCGAATGCCCACATCAACGGTGTTGTCCCGCCCTTGGATGCATTGGTAGGGAACCCGCGATCGCTCCTCAACGGTGTCATCCCAGCGGCGGCCAATGAACCGCTTAATACTGTAGATCGTATTTTCCGCATTCGTCACCGCTTGACGTTTGGCGAGTTCCCCCACTAAACGCTCACCGGATTTATCGAAGCCGATCATACTGGGGGTGGTTCGCCCCCCCTCGGTGCTTTGAATGACAATGGGCTTACCGCCTTCGAGTACCGCTACACAACTGTTGGTTGTGCCGAGGTCAATACCAATAACTTTTCCCATGACACCTGGGCAATAGGGGTGTGCAGAATGCAATCAATGAACTCAGCCCAGAACGGTAGGCGATTTCTTATTATGTAGATTTTAATGGCAATTTTCCGCCTGACAAGAGAAACTTTGTGAATCTCTCTGTCCCCTAGGCTGAAAATCCCGCCCTTGGGTTAAGCCTCTGGAGTATCGAGGGCTTCCTCCGAGGGTTCGTCGGGCGCTGCCGGTTCCGGGGGAGCCGCCACCTTCACCATGGCATGGCGCAGCACTCGGTCATGGAGTAAATAGCCCCGCACCAATTGCTCAATCACCGCCCCTTCAGGATACTCGCTGGTGGGTTGGCGCATCATCGCTTCATGATAATTGGGGTCAAAATCCTGACCCTCAGGGCGCATCGCCGCCACCCCTAAGCGCTTCAAGCCATCCACGAGGTTTTTATAAACCCCTTGATAGCTCTTGTGGATGCCCATCTCCCCTTCGGTTTCCGGTTTGATCTGCGATCGCGCCCGCTCAAAGTTATCCACCACCGGCAACAACTCCACCAGCGTATTGCGCTTGGCGAGATGCTCCAATTCTTCTTTTTCCTTTTGGGTGCGCTTGCGGAAATTATCAAAATCAGCGGCAATGCGGATGGCTTGGGCTTTATGGGATTCAAGCTGTTGAGTCTGTTGGGCCAACTGTTGCTTGAGGACTTCGATTTCCATTTGCAAGGCTTCCACCACCTGCACTTGCTCACCGGAAAGAGGGGGCTGATCCCCCTCCATCGTGCTTGGCTCCGTTGCATCGGACTCTAACTCTTCACCGTCCACCAAGCTCTCCTCCACAGGCGTGAAAGCATCAGTTTCCCCTTGACCCTCTGCCACAGTGGGGTCAGTGCCTTCTGGATAGTCTGCTGGGATCGCCTCTGGCTGGTTGGGATCGTGGGTCATAGGACGTTTAGTGAACTTAACAAAAACTTACAATGCGAGTTGAGGATCTTCAACTGTGATGCCCGCTGGACGGATGACAGCCATTACAATGGGCGCGATCAAAGGGTGATCACGACTGGAGACCATCATACCGCCTTAGCATCAGGCTCTCCTACCCCCTGGGCAAGATTTTACTGATCGGGTTTCCCCACCGATTTTTCCGTCAATTGCGCCTTGACATTCTTGATGATTACGCTGGAGTGAACCGGCGAATTTTCCCCATCTGGGAGTAACTGCGGTTTAATGGAATCAAGCAGCCGGTGAACCAGCCTCCGAACCACAGGCTTGCCCTCACCCCATCCCTCGAACTCATCAAAATAGCGGAACTCGGCTATGACTCAATCTTCATCGAGAACCTCCCGACGCTCTCGGGCCCTGACTATCCGGAATGATTTTTCTCCCTTCGGAAATAAACTGATCCAAGCAGGCTACATCGAAGGCGACCAGATGCGGCAGGCCGTCACGGAGAGCCGCCGTTCTGGCCGGCCCCTAACGGAAGTTCTTGAGAGTATTACCGGCCGCCAACTGACCCCCGAACTGCAACGTCAGTATAAAAAGCAACAACTTTTCGAGCTTAAAATCCTTTACGGCGTTGACTCCATTGATCCGGAAGTCAATGCGATCGAAAACAATCAGATGGTGGAGCTGATTGCCAGCTTAGTGCCGGATGACATTTGCCGCCGCCATAAACTCATCCCCCTCCGGCGCACTGACGGCGATCCCCCCGTTGTCCTGGTGGCGATGGTCAACCCTGATGACCTCGAAGCCCAAGACGACCTGAAACGGGTGCTGCGGGGCATGGTGCTGCAACGGATGGTGATCACCGAGCAGGACTATCAACGGTTAATTGACCAATACCTCGATGAACAGGTCAAAGTTGCCAAAGCCCAAGAAGCGGCTAAAGCAGCGGATGTTTCCGGGATTGTTGAAAACCTGGATGCCCTTGGGGAAGCCGAGGATGAAATTGAGGAAGACCTCAGTAAGGATGATATTAACGGTGCGCCGATCATTAACCTGGTCAAAAAGGTTTTAATTAGAGCGCTCCAGGAGGGGGTATCGGATATCCACGTTGAGCCACAGGAAGAAACCCTACGGGTGCGGTTTCGCAAGGATGGGGTGCTACAACAACCCTTTCCCCCCTTCCCGAAAAAGGTGGCGGGGGCGGTGGCGGCGCGGTTCAAAATTATGGCGGAGTTGGATATTGCTGAAAAACGGATGCCCCAGGATGGCAAGATCCGCCAAGTGTACCAAGGGCGCAAAATTGACTTTCGGGTCAGTACCCTCCCCAGTCGCTACGGCGAAAAGGTGGTGCTGCGGATTTTGGATAACTCTTCCACCCAATTGGGTTTGGATAAGTTGATTAGTGATCCCGATACCTTGGAGTTGGTGCGGGATATGGCTCGCCGCCCCTTTGGATTAATTTTGGTGACGGGGCCGACGGGTTCGGGGAAATCAACGAGTTTGTACTCGGTGCTGGCGGAGCGCAATGATCCGGGGATTAATATCAGTACCGCTGAAGACCCCATTGAATATTCGCTGCCGGGGATTACCCAGGTGCAGGTGATTCGGGAAAAGGGCATGGACTTTGCCTCGATTTTGCGATCATTCCTGCGCCAAGACCCGGATGTGATTCTGGTGGGGGAAACGCGGGATAAGGAGACGGCGAAAACCGCCATTGAGGCGGCGTTAACGGGTCACTTGGTGTTAACCACGTTGCACACCAATGACGCAGCAGGGGCGATCGCCCGCCTCGATGAGATGGGCGTAGAACCCTTCATGGTTTCCGGGGCATTGCTAGGGGTGTTGGCCCAACGGCTGATGCGGCGGGTCTGTAGTGAATGCCGCATCCCCTACCAACCCACCCGTGAAGAGTTAGCCCGCTTTGGTCTCTCCGCTTCCGCCGATGGCGAAATGACCATCTTTAAAGCCAACACCCTCACCCCCGAAGAGCGTAGCGCCGGTAAAAGCTGTGAAAAATGTGTCGGTATTGGCTACCGGGGTCGCGTCGGGGTTTATGAAGTGATGAAAATTACGGAGCGGCTGCAAAACCTGATTAATGAAGGCGCTCCCACCGAACGACTCAAGGAAGCGGCGGTAGAGGAAGGGATGAAAACCTTGTTGGCCTACAGCCTCAACTTGGTGAAAGAGGGTCACACCACCCTTGAAGAAGTGGAGCGGGTCACGTTCACCGATTCTGGTCTGGAGGCGGAACTCAAGGCCAAACGCAAGAGCGGCCTAACCTGTCGGGTTTGTAGTGCTGAACTGCAACCGGAATGGGTGGACTGCCCCTACTGCATGACTCCCCGTTTTTCAGATTGAGGGATGACTGCCTCGATGGGGGCATACTATAGCCAGCTTGCGGAGAGCATCTCCAGCATTCCGGGGCGATTCACACCATAACCCCCTTACTTACATAACTCAAAATCAGGAGGAACTTCCATGGAATTGATGATTGAAGATATCCTAGAACAGTTGGTAGAAATGGGCGGCTCAGATGTCCATATTCAGGCCGGTGCGCCGCTTTATTTCCGGATTAGTGGCCATTTACAACCCGCTTTAAGTGATGAACCCCTCACCGCCCATGAATCCCAAAAGCTGATTTTCAGTATGCTCAATAACAAGCAACGCAAGGAGCTAGAGCAGAATTGGGAATTGGATTCTTCCTATGGGGTGAAGGGGTTGGCTCGGTTCCGGCTCAATGTTTATAAAGAGCGGGGCTGTTGGGCGGCTTGTATGCGGGCCTTGTCGTCGAAAATTCCCAACTTTGATATGTTGGGGCTGCCGGATATTGTTCGAGAAATGACGGAGCGGCCCCGGGGGATGGTGTTGGTGACGGGGCAGACGGGTTCAGGGAAAACAACGACGATGGCGGCAATGTTGGATCTGATCAATCGTACCCGTTCTGAGCATATTCTCACGGTAGAAGACCCCATTGAATATGTGTTTCCCAATGTTAAAAGCCTCTTTCACCAACGGCAAAAAGGGGAGGATACGAAGAGTTTTGCCAATGCGCTTAAAGGGGCATTGCGTCAAGATCCTGATGTGATTCTGGTGGGGGAAATGCGGGATTTAGATACCATTGCCCTTGCGGTATCGGCAGCGGAAACGGGTCACTTGGTGTTTGGTACACTGCACACCAACTCGGCAGCAGGAACGATTGACCGGATTTTGGATGTGTTCCCCCCGGAGCAACAGGGGCAAATTCGGGCGCAAATGTCGCAATCGCTCTTGGCGGTGTTTAGTCAATGTTTAGTGCCGAAGGCGAACCCCAAACCGGGGGAATATGGCCGGGTGATGTGTCAGGAAATTATGGTGGTAACTCCGGCGATCGCCAACCTGATTCGCGATGGTAAAACGGCAATGATGTATTCCTCGATTCAAACCGGGATGAAAATGGGGATGCAAACCATGGAACAGGCTCTCGCGGAGTACGTTAAAAAAGGCATTGTCAATTTTGAAGATGCCATGGGCAAATGTAGTAAGCCCGATGAGTTACAACGGTTAGTGGGGGCGAAATCCCTCAAGTAAGGGTTGCACCCGTTATGATTAACATCCTGCGGCCCTGATCTGGGCTGACTCTGTATCCCTAGGCTTATTTTGGTGACACCCCATGCCCAAATTTATCGCGGAAGTTCGAGATTCCAAAGGTAACATCGTCAAAGAAACGATCGCGGCTACCTCTGCGGAACAGGCCCGCCTCATGCTCCAAAACCAATACCCCACCATTGGTAAGGTGGAGCGGGCGGCGGGTTTGCCCAGTTTGGATGAACTCACCGAGATGATGACCGCTGTTTCCGTGAAGGATAAGGCGGTGTTTTCCCGGCAGTTTGCGGTGATGATCAATGCGGGGGTGGCGATGGTGCGATCGCTCGGTATTCTCCAAGATCAATGCCCTAACCCAAAACTCAAAAAAGCCCTCACCGGCATTAGCACCGATGTCCAAGCAGGGATAGCGCTATCGGAGGCGATGCGCAAATACCCGGAATGCTTCGATCAGTTGTATGTGGCGATGGTGGATGCGGGGGAAACGGGGGGGGTATTGGATCAGGTCTTGGATCGGTTGGCGGTGCTGCTGGAAAATATGCAGCGGCTCACCAACCAAATTAAATCCGCCATGACCTACCCAATGGCGGTGGGGTCTTTGGCGGTGATTGTGTTCTTCGCAATGACAATTTTTCTCATCCCGATTTTCGCCGGCATTTTCCAAGATTTGGGGACAACGTTGCCACTACTGACACAAATTATGTTGTTTTTGAGTGACCTGTTTATCCCGATTAAGGATGGCAAATTGGACGATGACTTTTTATTTTGGCCACTGTTGCTCGGCTCCGTTTTTGGGCTGATGACCGGCTATAAAATGTACTATAAAACCCCAATGGGCCATCTCCAAATTGATGCCTTTTTCCTCAAAGCGCCCTTAGTGGGGGATCTGAATACCAAAAGTGCCGTCGCTCGGTTTTGCCGCATTTTCGGGACGTTGACCCGCTCCGGTGTGCCGATCCTCAACTGTATGGATATTGTTCGGGATGTGGCGGGGAATCAGGTGGTGGCCAATGCGATCGAACGGGCCAAATCAGAAATTCAACAGGGGGGGATGATCAGTGTGGCTCTAGAGCAGGAAAAGGTGTTCCCACCCTTGGCCATTCAGATGATCAGTATTGGAGAAGAAACGGGAGAACTGGATGCGATGATGATGAAGGTGGCAGATTTTTATGAAGATGAAGTCGAGCAGGCGGTGAAGGCCCTCACCAGTGTGATTGAGCCGCTGATGATGGTGGGGGTGGCGGCATTGGTGGGGGTGATTTTGCTCTCGATGTATTTGCCGATGTTTGCTGTCTTTGATCAATTAGGCTAAAGAGTAATGCCCGTTAAACCTTCCTACTACGAAACGCTGCTGGCGGACTATAGCAATCGGGATGCGGCGATCGCCCTCCTGAAACAGCATCGCCCCTATCTGGAAATGATCCCCAGTATGCGCCGCCCCTACGAAAGCGTGATCACGTTGCCCTTACCCGTCGCACGGATTCGCCACCCCAAACCCAATAACAGCACCCCTCACACCCCCAACACGACCCATCTCCTGCCCTGCGATCTGGCGATCCTGATGTGTGACCCGGAATGGAAAATTAAAATGGGGGTGGAAATTTTGGTGTTTATCCACCGGCCCCAGGAGGATTTTTCCGATCTACTGATGCGATGGCGCAATACCCAGGTCTATCTCGATAAAGACTACGAATGGATCATGCCCCATCGCTATGAACACGTTCTCAGTGAGGGGTCAGAAAAGGTTTATCCCCTGTTTGTGGTGTTTAGCGAAACCCCAGAGCGGATTCAGCGGGGTTTAGCCGGAGCCTCCCTGCCCTACATCATCCACCATCCCCCGGAACTGACGGAAGCGGAAGCAGAAGCCGAGCAGGCTTGGCGGGAGAATCATCTGGGCATTGAGGATTAACCTGTGACGGAATTGCCGGTTCCCTGAAACATCAGGAGGGAGAGGAAAAAGTTAGCGGCAAAAATGGCCAGCAGAGAGGTGACAACGGCGGTGGTGGTGGATTGCCCCACCCCCTTCGCGCCCCCCGTGGTGGTTAAGCCCCAACTACAGCCAATAATCGCCACCAATCCGCCGAAAATAGCGGCTTTGATCATGGCGCTGGCCAAATCCCAAAGGCTGACAAAGGCCCGGATCGAATCTAGAAAAACGGTTGGGCTGATGCCGTAAAGATTTTGGGAAATGACCAGGCCGCTGATAATCCCCACTAGAAGCGATACCAAGGTTAATACGGGTAGCATGAGGCAACAGGCGATAATCCGAGGCACGACGAGATAGTCGATGGGGTCGGTTTTGAGCATTTGCAGTGCGTCGATCTGTTCGGTGACGCGCATTGTGCCAATTTCGGCGGCAAAGGCGGAACCCACCCGGCCAGCAAGGACAACGGCGGTTAAGACGGGGGCGAGTTCGCGGGTGAGGGCGATCGCCAACACTCCCCCCACCGCTCCGCCGGCCCCAAAATAGAGGAACTCCCGCGCCACCTGGATCGTAAACACCATGCCCACAAAGGCTGCTGTCACCAGGGCAATCATTAAAGACCCCGGCCCCACGGTTAAACATTGCTCCACGGTATTGCGGCGGTTAATTTTCACTTGGGCAATATGGAGAATCACCTGGCCGCCTAAAAAAATTGCGGCTAAGAGCCGTTGTCCCCAGACCCGCAAACCAAAACGTCCGGCTAGTCCCATGGTGTTGTCCTAATTGGCATCGGTGTCATCAATGCGGAACCGCTCCACCGACGTGAGCAAGTCCCGCGCAATACTCACCAGGTTTTGCAGGGAAGAAGCCACCTTTTGGGATTCCTGCGAGGTTTCTTGGGCAGTGAGTTCCACCGATTGCATCACCTGGGCCACCGCGAGGGTGCTTTCCGTTTGCTCGACGGTATCAGCGGTAATCGATCGCACCAGGGCATCAATGCGGTTGGACACTTGGATAATGTCTTCGAGCGATCGCTTCGCCTGTTCCGCCCGTTTCGTCCCATCGATCACCTGCTGCGTCCCCTCCTCCATGGCCTGCATCACTAAGCTGGTTTCACTTTGGATCTGCAACACGATCTGTTCAATATCTTTTAACGCCTTCGCAGAGCGATCCGCCAACTGGCGCACCTCATCCGCGACAATTGCAAACCCCCGCCCCGCTTCCCCTGCCCGCGCCGCCTCAATGGAAGCGTTCAACGCCAGCAAGTTCGTTCGGGAGGCAATCCCAGAGATCGCCGCCACAATCATCGAAATTTCCTGGGAAGATTCCGCCAACCGTTTCACCTTCCGGGTCGTTTCTGCCACCGTTTCCCGGATTTGGACAATCCCCACCACGGCGTGCTCCACCGCATCACCCCCCTTCACCGCCACCGTTGCCGCTGACCGCGCCACTTCCTCCGCCTCGCGGGCATTTTCCGCCACCCGTCGGATCGAGTCCGTCATCATCTGCACCGAGTTGAGCGTCACCGCCAATTCTTCCGCCTGACGCAGCGCGTCACTTTGTAACCCCCGCGCAAACTGCTCATTTTCTGAAGAACTCTTATTCACCTGCCGTGCCGCCGCCCGCACCTGTTGAACGATTTCCCGCAGGTTCTGAATCGTCAGGTTAAAGGCATCGGCTACCGCACCGAGTACGTCAGCGGTTACTTCCGCCCGCACCGTCAAATCTCCCCGCGCCGCCCCTTCCACGTCATCCAGGAGGCGAATCACCTGGCGCTGGAGGTCTTCTTTTTGTTGTTCCGTTTCTTCCGCCCGTCGTTGGGCCTCGCTGGTGGTGGTGAGAATCACCCGCGCCATTTCGTTGAACCCAGCGGCGAGATGGCCAAATTCATCCTCAGCGTAGATCATCGCCTTGGCGTTGAAATTGCCCTCACAGACCGCCTCAAACTGGGTTTGTAAATCGGTGGTGGAGCGGTGGATCTGTTGCAAGGTTTCCTTGCTTAAAAACCACACTACACCCCCAGCACTACCACCAGCCACCAGGGTCATCAAGGTATTCCAGCCGATCATATAGGGGATGACGATGGCCTTATTTGCATCGGAGGTGCGGCTAAAACCAATGAAGGACACCAGGGATACCGCCAGGGCGGAGGCAACGCCAGCGCTGAGGGCTGTCACCCATTGCTTTTTAGCGAGGGAGAAATTGGCAAACCAAGCCATCGGGCCCGGTTCCCCCTCGACGGTGGGTTCGAGGATGCGATCGCTCCCCTTCGTAAAATTCGTTGGTGCCGCCTCCGTGGCAGAAGGCACGCCCACCTCTTCATCCCGGCTCCGTCGGCCAGCGGGGGCAAAACTACTCAGATCTTCGCCGCCATCAAAGCCACTGGTAGCAAAGGCCGACTCCGGTAGATCCCCCGGCACAGCCATATCAAACTCGGAGAGATCATCGAGTTCATTGTTAAACACCTCAGGGAACTCATCGAGGAATCCACTGGGTTCTTCCCCCTCAGGCATGGAGGGAACTTTGCCCGTGGTAAAGGAACTGGGGCCAACGGTGGTATCCCCAAAGTCATCAAAGCCGCCATCATCAGCAAAGGCACTGTCATCAAAATCATCAAAGGCAAACTGATCCGCGTTAGCGTACCCATCATCCCCCATGGCAAAATCACTACCGACAGGATCTCCAACCCCAAAACCGCTGGTATCCGGTTCAATTAAATCTTCCTCAGGTTCCCCGGAAGCCATTAACAGGGTTTCGGGATAATCATCGGTGATTAAGCCCTGATCGGTGGTGGCAAAGGCCGAATCATCAATGTCTAAATCATCAAATTCATTGTCTGCGCTGAAAAATTCCCCGTCGTCCTCCTTGTGGAAACTACTGGCGCTTGCGCCTCGGCGGTGAGGAGTCGAGGGAGGAATGACAAAGGTGGATTCGCCGGGATCTTCCGGGTCGAAATCGGGGCTATCCTCAAAGTTCATCGCATCGAAGGGGGAGTTATCGAGAAATTGTGTCGGTTCAGTTCCCCCGTCATCATCTTCCCAATCCTCAATTTCCATATCCAGGGAACCCCCCGCTCCGGGTACAAAGTCGGTGGAGTCGAGGTTGTCGTCAAAATTATGGTTAAAGTCGAGGTCAATATCCTCGCTAAAGGCTAGACCGTCGGCGGTGGGGTCAAATTCATCGTCGGCGGCAAATTCCGATTGAAAGGTTTCGGAATCAAAATTGCCACTATCTTCGCTAAAGTCGTCGAAGGTTTGGTAACTGCCATTGCCATTGCTGCTGTAGCCATCGTCATCATTGAGGCCGGCGATCGCATCTTCAATGCCCGTATCGGCGTAGCTAATAAAATCCGCATCATCGGTGAGTTCCTTGACCCGTTCGTATTGTTCCTGGGCCACAGCATAGTCATGGAGTCCATAGCAATAGATATGGCCCCGGAGTAACTGAACAGCGGGGTCATCGTCGTATTCCATGACGAGGCGATCCACAATTGAGGCGGCCTCTTCATACTGACCGAGGGCGTAGGCCCGTTCAGCTTGGCCATAGGCCTGTGCATAGTCCGTCTCTTGTGCCATAGAATCTCTCCCGCCTGTGCAACTTACCCAACCCTAAGGTAAAGCCTAATTGATCTTGTTTCTGTTTTAGCTGATCCCTAACTAAGAAGCCCACCGCGCCGAGCGCAAAATTCGCACGGGATCGAGTAACCGCAAGCTTTGATTGACATAGGGTGTGTTCCATTCTCCCAGAATAAACGTTGTCATGCTATCGGGTACGCCGGTGGTGGGGCCCAGTTGGTCACTGTCGAGCCAAGCCATTTCACCAATTTGATTAATCGCTAAACCGAGGATCATGTCTTGATCCTCCACCGCAATAATCGGAATCTCCGCCCGTTGGGTACTTAAGGCCACCGGATCCCCCAAAAACTGCCCCAGGTCTGCCACCCAAATCACCTGCCCCCGAATATTAATCGTGCCCAGGAGCAGGGAAGAGGCATTGGGAATCGGCGTGATCCGCTCTGGGGCTTGGTTCATCACTTCGCGGATGCCGGTGGCGGGCAAAGCAAGTTCAATCCCTGAGGGCAGAAAAAACCGTAGGTGTAATTCTCCCTCCGGTGTGCCAATACTTTCAATATCGGAGGTGAGGTCCTCACTACTATTCCGTCGTGTTGTGCCATCGTTCCAAACCATCTTTACCTGTGGGGCATGATCCGAGGTTAACGGGGTACTATCCCCGCAGGAGCTGCTTGACCGTACCGATTAGTTCCATGGGTTGGAAGGGCTTGGCGATATAGGCATCGGCTCCTTGACGCATGCCCCAGTAGCGGTCGAACTCTTCCCCCTTGGAGGAGCACATCACCACCGGCACATTTTGCGTCTTGGGATCATTCTTCAGACGACGGCAGAGTTCATAGCCATTCATCTGAGGCATGACGATATCCAGGACGACTATATCTGGAGCATACTGCTCGACACGCTTAAGGGCTTCCATCCCATTGCTGGCGACTTCGACTGTCAATCCGCTCCCTTTGAGCAGATCGGAGATCATTTGCCGCTGGGCTAAACTGTCTTCGACCACCAAAACTTTACTCATATCTCCCTACCTAATCCTGATGAAACCTGTGACAGCCTTTGGTCAGATCGTCCTTGGGCTGATGCCGCTTCATACATTAAAGTATCGCCCATCTTTAGCCTATCTGTTGTTGAGTTCACGCTCAACGGGGATTTTCCCAATCATAATCGGTTCGGTGGAATTCTTGGGTCTTTTTTCTGGAGCTAGGTGCTGAGGCAGTAGCTTCAACAGCGTACTGGTTTGACAGGGTTTGGTCAAGATGAGCGTGACCGGCGGGGGGAATTCCATGGGGGGGGGCGATTCGTCTTGGAGCAAAAAAATGGGGGGGCGATCGCCTCTAGGGAGTTGACGAATCATTGCGGCCAGGGTAGCTCCTTTGAGGGTGGGGAAAAGCGCGTCACAGAGGATTAAGTCTGGTAGCGTATCACAAATGTAGCTGAGGGCAATGAAGGGATTCGCTTCTACACACACTTCGTAACCTTCTGCCTGGAGGGCAAGGGCGGTGGGTTGGCTCAATTGGGGGTCATCGCCGATGTAGAGCAGGCTGGGGGGACTGGCGGGCGGCGTGAGGGAGGGCAAGGGGGGTAAGGTGAGCCAGCCCTGACGACAACCCAGTTCGACCCAATGGGCGAGGGTGAGTAAATCCCCCCCCAGACGGCGGGCTAATTGGGCCAAACTGGTGCGGCCATCGGCCCAGAGGGCGATCGCCCCATAGGATGTATGGGCGAGAGCCGCTTGAGCCGCTGCCGGATCGAGAATTTGGGGACATTGGGCCACCGACTCAATGTTGGGGGCCAACCGGAGCCAGGCCTGGCGCTGACGCATCACCTCCATCCGCAGGGGAGCCACCGCCCAGCCCCCAAAACTGGGGATCAGGGGGGGCGTAGGCACAAAGGCAAAGGCCCCTTGGTGGTAGCTGAAGCCCTCAAACAAGGCCTCAGCGATCATACTCCGCCAGATCGCCTCCACTTGGGTCCAGGGAATGGCTTCCGAGGAAATGGCCCGCCACAGGCTGCTATAACCCGGTGGTAAGGGGGTATCAATCCAAGGGGTGAGGCCGTAATCCCGACAGCGATCGCGATCGGCTTGGCCCACCGGCCCCCCATAGGTGAGTTTTCCCGCTGTAAACCAAAAGCGCAGTAAAGCGGTCGTGGCTTCTAATCCTTGGGGGGGCGGCATCAGGGTTAACTGCCCCGTCCATTGCTGTTGGGCAATCCAGGTCAGCACCGTACCCAAATCGATCGCCTGGATTGTCCCTTGTACCGTTGCTGTCATCGTTCCCATTCCTGTGGCCCACCGGGTGGATGCTCCCTCAGGGAGTCTCCTCTAACTTTAGAGTGCGTTGAACAAAAAGAGCGACGCACTCCCCCACCTCGCCGCAGGCAGGTGGGGGTCAAGGAGCGGTGGGTCTTAGTCGTCCTTTTTGAGCGACATAAAACAGTGTCATGATGTTAAAATTCTCCCATGAA